>CAZXTW010000257.1:0-8113 GCA_964643525.1 uncultured Roseivirgaceae bacterium | reverse complement strand
ATCAAATGGCACAATACCCTGCTCAGGTGTGGTTTGCTGCACATCAGTATAAATGTGAAACTCACCGGGCTGTAGCTCCATAAAGTCATTGGTACGGGCAACCTCTATGCTTTTACCGGTAAAGAAGTCATACCAGGTGCCTGTTTTCTGAAAGTTAGGGTCTACATTTCTTACCCCCACGGCAAAGTTGCCTACTATGGTCATATTGATATCGTCAGACGAGATGTTAATCCGCCGCGTAGTACCTGTGGTTTCCCATTCAAACTGGCCGTTGTTAATCAGGTCAATCTGCTCTTTGCGCAGATTAATCATGGCCGCATAGGTTTTGTACAGGTTTAACCGGTCGGGGTCATCATAATACTCCCAAAGAATAGGCTTGCGCCCTGTTCTGCCATTAAAGTTAATGTTAATGTCATAGCCCAACTCGCCAAACTGCCAGAACAGCTTAGGGCCGGGCACAAAGAATTTAAACGCAGCGGCCAGCTTAATGCGGTCAAGCCCAGTAGCCAGGTTGCGCACATCATAATCGCCATTGCTTTGCCCAAAGTTAATGTTGGTGTACATCAGGCGCTCTTCATCATGACTTTCAAAATAACCCATCAACAGGTTTTCATTCCAGTTACGGGCGCCAAAGAACATGCCATCAAAGTTATTGTTTGCGGTGTTGCCTTCAGCAGCAGGGGTGTACGCCCCATGCATATTACCCCAAATCATCATGTTATTGTCAGAAAGCACCAGCTCTTCATCATTATCAGCAAAGTGCTCAAGAATAATATAGGCTTCAGGGGCATAGCTTCTTATTTCAGCCGCCATCCTGTCCAGCAGGTCAATACGGCTCTGGTCATAATTACCCCAGGCGCCTACATCATCAGGG
The DNA here is from genome assembly GCA_964643525.1 of uncultured Roseivirgaceae bacterium. Classification (GTDB taxonomy): domain Bacteria; phylum Bacteroidota; class Bacteroidia; order Cytophagales; family Cyclobacteriaceae; genus CAZXTW01. The sequence continues at coordinate 7,239 of CAZXTW010000257.1, read as the reverse complement.
TTATTGGTTTGGGTAAACCCTTTTGACAGGTCAAACCGGTAGCCATCAAAATGGTACTCTTCAATCCAGAAACGGTTTACGCGGTCAACAAAATCCTGGGTGGCCTGCAGCTCATGGTTAAAGTCAAAGCCTACATTAAACGGGTGGGTAGCAGCCTGGTTAAACCAGGGGCTGTTGGCCGCAGGGGCACCATCTTCAAAATACATACGCACCAGCGAGCTTTGCCCAAAGGCATGGTTCAATACCATGTCTAGTATTACAGCAATGCCCCGGCGGTGGCATTCATCAATAAAAGCCTTCAAATCTTCGGCCGGGCCGTAGTACTTATCAGGGGCTACATGGTAAGAAGGGTTATACCCCCAGCTATTGTTGTTTTCAAACTCCATGATGGGCATCAACTCAATAGCATTAATACCTAAACGCTCTAAATAATCAAGCGTATCAATCAAGGTTTTATAATCATGGCGGTCAATAAAATCACGAATCAGCAGCTCGTAAACCACCAGCTCTTCAGGCTCTGGCCTGTCATAGTCGTCATGCTGCCAGTTAAAAGGCACTTGTGCTGTTTGAAACACCGTGGCAATGCCGGTAGTTTTATCGCTTGGGTAAGGCAACAGGTTGGGGTATACCTCATATGGGGTAGATTCATCAGATAAAAAGTTGATGAACTGGTCAGCAGGGTCAACTACCTTTTCGGCATAAGGGTCACCTATTAATATCGTACCATCTACCAGGTATTGGTAAATGTATTCTTTCTGCGGGGTAAGTTCGTTCAGGGTAATCCAATAACGCTGCCCGTCAGGCGTAACGTTCATCTGGAAATCAGGCGAAATGTTAAAGTCATTAAAATCACCCAGCAGAAACACAAAGTCTTTTTCAGGGGCAAACAATACCAGGGTAACGGTATTGTCATCAATATAATTAATACCATCCTGTACGCCATCAGGCAGCTCGGCTACATTACTTTCTGCCTTAATCACCACAGTAAATGATTGCTCTATGGTGGTTTCGCCGGCACGCTCAGCAGTAAACTTCACCTCAATGGTACCGCTGCCTTCAACTGATAGGTTGTAGTCTAATTCAGTAGCATCAGCCGCAGAAGCCTCCAACACATCGTTTACAAAAACAGATAAGTTGGCCGCCAATGAAGAGGCACCTTTCACTGCTATGGTTTCACCTACTTCACCCAGCACATTTTCTGTAGTAGGCGTAAGCAAGCGGGCAGCAAACTCACCTGGCTGAAACAGGTCTACAAAAATATCTCCACCCTGGTCACTACGGCCAGCGGCGCTGCCGTCGGCATTTCTGAATACCATACCCAGGCGGTAAATAGGCACATCAGCAAGTGGGCTACCATCAGGAAAATCATCATTAGGCTCATAATAATCACGGGGGGTAATGGTAATTTCCCATTGATCTGTTTCGCCAGCCACCTGGGTCATTTGGCCAAAACCATCGTCAACGCCCCAGTTACCTACTACATTTTCAAAGCCGGTATCATTTGGGCCGCTAAGAATCACGCCACTGTGCATGTATACCTTGTCGGCACCTTCAAGCTGCGACTGGCCCTTGGTGGCATCATAAATAACCCGTACGGGTGCATCGGCCGTAGGGAACACGGGTTCGGTCGTGACCACCTGGGCCACAATTGGGCTCACGCCCAATACTATAAATAAGAGAATCAGGTAGACCTTTTTCATCGTGAATGGTTTGAATGTGAACTGGCGCTGGAATGTAAATGAGTGAAGAGAAGAAAACCCGGCCTGTTAAGCCGGGTTTTAGTATATGCCAATCAATAATTAGTTACAAACTGTAAGCTGGTAGTTAAGCCCACCAATATCAGTTGCGGTTGTACAGGGGTCACACGGACCTGCCTCTCTGAAGCTGTACTCAATGCGGTCAATGGTTTGGTCACCAGCAATTGGGAAGTATTGAGCTGGCTGGAAGGTAATGCGGTACACGCGGTCGCCCAGTGGCGTCATGCGGCCCACATTGTCATCCTGGCCTGAAGCACCAAAGGTAAACGTATCGCCATCACTGGTAAACGCGGTCATTTGAATGTACACATCATTTTCAAGCAACAGGGGGGTAACACCATCAACAGGCACCTTAGAGTCATAAGTGATGGTAATCAGGTCTGAAGCACCAGCATCAGTCTCAGGCAACAAGGTTACAGGCCTTGACACTGAGCCGTCAGTACAGGGGCTTACAGGTACAAACACGTCACCTCCGTCAGAGCCACGGCCATCGGTAGAGCCCGTTGCATCACGAAATACCATTCCTAACTCTTGCGTACCAGTAACGCCATAGTAGTCAACCGGGGTAAGTGAAATGCCCCAGATGTCACCACCCAGGTTTTTCATTTCTCCCAGGCCATCGTCAAGGCCCCAGTTACCAATAACTGTGGTAAAACCAGCACCGGTTGGGCCAGCGCCAGAGTGTATGTATACTTTTTCAGCACCTACCAGGTTGCCAGGGGTACCGTCCTGACCGGGCGATACATTGGCATCATAGAAAATGGTAATCAGGTCTTCTTCACAAAAGTTAGAGGGTTCTGTTTTTACCACCAGGCCACCTGTGTAGGTTGATAACGCAATGTAGAAGTCTCCACCACCATTATCAGGGTTACGGCCCGAGTTTACACCTTCTGCATCACGAAAAACACCGCCAATAAATTCAATATCAGGGGTGCCATAATAGTCTTCAGGTATAATGGTAAGGCTCCAGGTGCCATCGCCATTGTTGGTCATTTCACCAATGCCATCGTCTTCACCCCAGTTACCAACTACGTTGCTCCAGTTATTGTCATCAATTGCAGGGGCTACGCCAGAATGGAAATATATTTTTTCAGCACCTACCAGGCCTGCATCTGAAGAGGTGGCCTGCGAAGGAGTGAAAACAATCGTTACCGGATCAGAAGCACGAAAGTGAGCCAACTCAGTACGCAGTGCCTGTGCACCCGCCTGCAATGTGGCCCCAACCGTGAAAAGGGCTAATATGATATATTTGAATTGTTTCATACTCTGTACTAGACGTTTATTGTTTAACCAACTCATAACGGTAGGTTACAGCATCTGCACTGCACCCTGCACCAAACTCAACCACCAGGTTACCTGAAGTTACCGGAGCACTTACCAAAGAAGCGGTTGTAGCTTCGGCACCCCCGTCATTAAACTGAATGGCTTCAGGAAAATCTACATCGTCAAATGTCCAGCTGCCTGAAGTGGCTGCCGGGGTGGGCAGTGTACCTGCAATTATGGTGTAGTTGGTGGGTGTATCGCCATTGGCCTGAAACGTAATAGAAAAACCACTGATGTTACTTGTGCCGCCGTCGTTGGCAGAAACACTATAATCAGTTATATCGGTACCGTTCACATAAATTTTGCTCAGGTTCCACGTACCGGTAAGTATGGCAGCTTTAGTTGTAGCTGCATCTAATGTTCCCGGGTCTTCATCTATTTCACAGCCTGCAGCAAAAACCAGTGTCAGAAGGCAGGCCAGAAAACCTATTAACTTGTTCTTCATACTTTTTGTCTTATTCCAATCAATCAATTAATAACCTGGGTTCTGAGCCAGATTTGGGTTAACAATGACTTCACGCTCAGGTATAGGGAATACCAGATTGTTAGCATCCCATGCAAAGCTGCCAATATTGCGTTGCAGCCTGCGCAGGTTATGAATTAAATCACCTTCCATGGCCAGTTCACGCTGGCGCTCCAGGGTAACTTCATCAACAGTAGCATTAGACACATTGGCCAGACCAGCTCTGTTTCTTACTGCATTTAAATCAGCGGCAGAGCCATCAACTTCAGCCCTGATCAAAAGCAGCTCAGGCAAACGAATAATAGGCACATTCATTAACTGTGGGGTGAAGTTCATATGGTCCCACTTTAAGAAGAAGGGTGTACCGTTATCTTCAACCACAAAGTTACCTCTTGCATCATTCGCATCAGCAGTAATAAATGCTACAAACTCATCACTAGGCCTGAACACACCGCCACCGCCATCATTAAAGTTGAATCTGTTGTTCAACCCGCCAGAGCTTATATCTTGCTGAACACTGCCCAGGTAGAAAATAGTTTCAGCATCTTCATTAGGCGAGAAGGCATCGGCAACGCCGGGGTTCAGCGAAAAGCCACCATTTTCAATTACGTTGTTGGCAAAATCACGGGCTTGTGCATTGTTGCCAATATGGAAGTGCATCCTGGCCAGGTAAGCACGGGCAGCCCATACGGTAGCACGCGCGCGGTCGTTAGCACCGGCATTGGCCAGCAGCCCTTCAGCAGCAACTACATCGGCAATAGCCATATTGTACACATCTGCTGCATTGTCACGCGAAGGAAACACATCAGTGCTTCTGCCTGGCTCAGTAATATAAGGAATGCCTAACCCGGTAGTGGGGTTGGCAAACCAACGGTTCATTTCAAAGTGAATGATGCCCCTTAAAAACAGCGCTTCACCACGGATACGGTCACGGTTGGCTTCGTCAGCATTTTCAACATCAGCCAGCACATTATTTACCCGGTTAATGGCATCATAGCCAGACTGCCACATGCCACCTGCCCTACCATTGTTAGATGATAAAGATTGGTTAAGCAGCTGCAGGTCTTCAAAAACCAGGTTGCCACGGCCAGATGATACCAGTGTGCCTGCCAGCAGGTTGCCGTTAATCTGGAAGCTACCCCCCCATAGGTTAAATGACTGGATGCCATCGTAGGCGCCAATCAATGCAGCTTCTAGCTCATTGGTGCCCAAAAGGGCCGCATCGTTGTTCAGGGCATCAACCGGTCCTACTTCAGACAGCAGGTAGTTACATGATGTACTCACAATCAGCAACACCCCAAACAAATATGTTGATAGTTTTTTCAGTGTATTTCTCATCAGAACAAACGCAATTAAAATTCAATACTTAAACCACCGGTTATTGATTGGGCCTGAGGTGGGGCCAAATAGGTTGTACCCTGCGTAATGTTGTTGATGCTGCCCACATCTCTGTTTACTTCAGGGTCGCGAGAGGCCGCAGTGACCAAGGCCAGGTTCTGAGCGTTTACATACACACGCAACTTGCTTATACCTAATTTGGCAGTAAGGTTGCTTGGTAAGGTATAACCCAGCTTAATGGTTCTTAAGCGTGCAAAGTCAGCATCTTCTAAATAACGGGTAGTATTGAAGTTTCTATTGTCTGGCTGGTAGGTAAGGCGTGGTATGTCAGTCACATCACCAGGCTGTTGCCAGCGGTTTTTCACAATAGACAGCTGGTTCCAAGAGCCATCAAAACCACCGGCCAGGAATTTGCCATCATCTAAGAAAATGTCATTGCCTATAGAGAAGGTAATCAAGATTGACAGGTCAAAGCCCTTCCAGCTAAATGAGTTGGTAATACCACCGTACCACTCAGGGTAAGGGTTACCTACTACAACTGCCTCGCTGGCTACGTTGGCCGAGGTGGCAACAACTACTTCACCCTCTCTGGTATAAATCAGCTCATCACCAGTGGCAGGGTCAACACCAGCCCAACGGGCAAGCCTCCAGGCACCAAGTGGTGAACCCTCAACAGCAAAGTTATTACCAAAGTTACCACCAGCGTTCACACCAGAAATAATCTGGCCGTTAATATTGCCTACCTCGTTGCGGTTCCAGCTAATATTAAAGTCTGTTTTCCAGGTAAACTCGCCAACAATATTGTTGCTGTTAATTGATATCTCAACCCCTTCATTGGTTAGCTCACCCACATTCTGGAATACACTAGAAAAGCCCAGCGTTTGGGGCACATCAGTTTGCAGCAGCAGGTCGCTGTTGGTTTTGTTGTAGTAAGTTAATGAACCAGAAATACGGTCTTCAAACAAGCCATACTCTAAAGTAATGTCAATCTGCTCTGAGAGCTCCCAGCCTAAGTCAGGGTTCGCAATTGACGAGGGGCGTGTACCACCCACACCATTGTAGTTGGCGCCGGCAGCATACAAACCAAGGTAAGCAAAGTTACCACCAAACAGCTCGGCATTACCAGACTGACCCCAGCTGGCGCGCAGCTTCAAGAAGCTAATGGCAGGTATGTTAAAAAAGCTCTCTTCTGAAACAATCCAGCCTGCTGAAAATGCAGGGAAGTAACCGTAACGGTTGTTAGGGCCAAAACGTGACGAACCATCAGCACGGATACTGGCACCAAACAGATACCTGTCTCTAAACTTATAGTCAACTCTACCAAAGTATGAGTTAAACACATACTCTGTAATGCCCAGTGTATTTACGTCACGTACCTCTGCGCTACCTACAGTCTGGAACACAGGGTTGGCAAATGTATTACCAGTACCATTCAACACATTTTGGGTAAACAGCTGGGTGCTGGTACCAATCAGTGCGGTAATGCTATGGTTTTCGTTAATTTCTTTGGTATAGGTAATCGTGTTGTTGGTGTTCCAGTTCTCTACGTTTACCCTTCTGTCTTCTGCATCGGCATTGGCGCGCGTTACAGCATCGCGGAACAGGCTTTCACGGCCGCTGTAAAGGTCAGAACCAATTTCCGTTCTAAAAGTAAGGCCGGGAATAATCTCCCAGTTAGCAAATGCATTACCAATAAACCTGAAGCCGTGCAAAGCAAAGTCTGTAGTTTCCTGGTAAGCTGTCACGTTTGTACCACTTAATGGGGCAAAGTACGAGCCGTCGTCATTAAACACAGGGAAAATAGTGAGTGAATTACTCCAGGCACGGCCAAGACCAGCCTCGCCAGGCCCGGAAGGCACCCTGTTATTTACTGTACGGGTAGCACTTAAGTTCACCCCAAAGCTTAGCTTGTCGTTAGCTTTGTGGTCAAGGTTTAAGCGCACGCTACCTCTTCTAAAGCGGTTAGCCACCTGGTAGCCTTCTTCATCGCGGTAAGTAGCACCAAGGTAAAAACGTGATTTGGCATCGCCACCTGTTACACTAAAGTTACCCTCTTGAAACAGGCCGGTACGCAGCACCTCATCCTGCCAGTCGGTATTGGCAATTGTTTCATGAGTAAGCCCTTGTGGTAAGGGCGCCCTGCCAGTGTTACCTGAATTCTCCCAGGCTTCTTGCAATAACTGCAAATACTCTGGCCCATTTAACAACTCTAGCCTGTCAGAAGCCCACACGCCGCCAGCGTAATAGCCCGCATTAAACTTGGCTTTGCCTTCTTTACCACGTTTGGTAGTAATCAGTACCACACCAGATGAGCCACGAGAACCATAAATGGCGGTGGCGGCAGCATCTTTCAAAATC
>CAZXTW010000256.1:2782-8114 GCA_964643525.1 uncultured Roseivirgaceae bacterium | reverse complement strand
CACAAAACAGTAGTCACGGCTTTTCCGCGCTTAAGTAACATAGCCCCCAGTGCCAGGCAACTGCTACAGCGTAAAAAATTTGCCATGGCTGTACTCAAAACAAGGCAATGGCTACAACAAAAGGCCTCCAGGCAGTTTTTACAGGGCCTCAAACTCAAATGGAACAGCCTGAGCGCTTACCATGCGGGCATCAAATACCACATGACCCAACCAGAAAACTCGGCAAACACTGCTACTTCAATTGAGCCTTTTAACCACCCCGCTGCTTCATCCCCGCAGGCTGATTCCAGTACCATAGCAACAAACAGATCTGCCGCCCCAGCCAAGGGCCATAAACCTGCCCGAAAGGGCCCTGGGAACAACTTATAACCTCATACCCCAAGCCCCCTATTCATTATTCACTATTAATTATGAATTGCCCCCGGCTTATTTGTCTTCAAGGTCAGGAAATATCTTGCCTATATGGGCGGCCATCACATTTACCTTTTCTTGCAGGCCAATAATGCGGTTTTTCAGGCGAATGTTTTCTTGCAGCAGGTAAAAAATGCTGCTCTCGGCACGGCGTACCGCCTGCTTTAGCTCGCCACTGTTCATCTGGTCAAGGTCGTCGCTGGGTTGGTAGTCCAACACGGTCTGGCTGCCGTCATCCTGGTCGTGCAGCAGCAGCCACTCGGGCGAAGCTTCAGGGTAGTGGGTTAAAATAGCCTGTAGCAGCTCCCAGCTGGGCTTGCGCAAATCGCCCGCAACCACATGGTATACCTGCCCGTACTTCATACCCAGCGTTTTGGCAAACTCTCGGCTGCTCAGGTTGTGCCGGCGCATCAGTTCGGCAATCCGTTCATTAATAGTAACTTTCTTGGCAGGCTTACTCATGACCAACAAAGTAAGGCATTTTTACATAATAACAGAATAACGTGGCAAACGCGTGATCCATCGGAGTGCTCCATATTTAGTAACTTGGTAGAATTTGGCTGGCAGGTCTGCCAGCTGTTGTAATCAATAATTTTATAAACATGACCAAAAACCGAACGACACACCCCATGGTTCAGGCATGGGGGGCTTATCGCCTAGGTGGTAATGCTGAACACACCCTGACTGGGGGCTGCCCCAATTGTGGTGACCCTACTGAAGGACCGCCAGATCAAGACCCACCACCCAACCAAACACTGGGGCAGGCCTGGGGCGGCTACCAGTTAACCCATGCTGCCAGGCAGGTTTTAAAAGGAGGTGTGGGAAATATCATACAAGGTGGTACGATTAGGCGCGATGCTGACGGCAACCCCATAGTTGGCGCAGCAGGTAATTACCAGCCCTGCTGTTAAAGCCAAGTGCCCATGCCAATTAGCAGCAAATACTTGTTACGAGTGAATGTAAATAAAAAAGTAGAAGGTTATAACATGGGTATAGCTAAAATCAATATATTTGTTACTAGTGGTTAAACCTGTGTACCATATATATTGCCTGCTGCTGTTGGTTGCTTGTGGCTGTTGGGGCTGCTCATGGCAACAATCAGCAGAGCAGCCCTTACCTGTACAAGAGGCTGAAGCGCTGTTGGCACAGGCCAAAACCCACGCAGCCAACCCCCTGGAGGCTGCGAATTATGCTACTGAGGCCATCGCACTTTTAGAAAGAGCCAAACAAGAATCATTATTGCCAAGAGCTTATAATACCCAAGGGGTATACTTCTTACGGGCTAACGCTTATCCAGAGGCAGCAAAAAGTTTTTTAAATAGCCTGGATAATAATAGTAACAATGTTGCGCAAAAAGCTTATGCCTATTATAAATTGGGTGATGTTTATCGTAAGGTTGGTTTCACAAGTGAAGCAGTAGCTAATTATGAAAAAGCCTTGTCATTGTATCAGGAGTTAAATGATACTAAACGCCAGGCTTACTGTCAGTTTAACATTGGTTGGGCGTTCCTTTTTGCAGACCCTAAGCAACCTATTGAAGCCGAAATTCCTTTAAAGGAATCGTTAAGAATGGCCGAATTGATAGAAGACTCTAACCAAATTAGGATTTCTCTATCTGAACTTATTCTCCTATATATCGAGTTAGACAACTTGGCTTTAGCAGGCGAGTATGTGCAACAACTGACACACCGCTTTCCTGAGCTACCTGATAGAAACTTAGTTTTGTATCAACTTAGTAAAGCAGAGATTGCCCGAAAGCATGGAGACCTAACTGGCGCAAATGTCAGTTTTGAAGCTGCTTTAGTATTGTTACAGGAAAACCCTAAGAATGAACTGTATTTGTATGGCCACGCAGCTTATGCTGATTTTTTATTAAACGTAGGCCGAAATACAGAGGCTGCTTCGTTGTTAGAGACTGCCATTGCCAATGCCCCCAACCTTAGCTTCTATAATGAATCCCTTTACCACAGCTATTACCTGCTGGGCCAGCACTATAAAACCATTGGCCAGCCTCAAAAAGCCATGGCCTACATTGAAAAGCAAAACGCCCTGTTGCAACCCCATGTATCGGTAATAGATCGGCTAAAGCGACAAACTCAACTGAATGAACTACGTGCTGTAGCAAATGAAGTAAAACCAACTGAAGAAGCGGAACTAGCTCTATGGAAAGTTGCACTAATAGGTATGGTATGCTTTGGTTTGGGCTTATTGACTTTGGTGCCTCGCCTGCGAAAAGTACAAAGGTCAGAGAAAGTTTATACCCAACATGCCCGCCATATGTACGGCCTGGCTATGGGAGTATTGGGTGCTAACCCTACGGCACCTAATGCTGCGGCCAAAAGCGCCCTGAACAGCATTACCGTTGAGCCCCCCACACCCGATGAGCTGGCCGACACACCCACTGACGAGTGGCCCGACCCCGACGAGGCTTAGCTGCCAATTGTTTACAATTGTAAACACTGCTACACACCTTTAATTAGTTGTATTTTGCCAGCTTAGCTCCCACAGGCAGCGCAAATAATGGCATGTCTTGATTACAATATAGGGTGCGTTTGCAAGAAATATGAATCTTATAACATGAATTAATTTATTATAAGCAGTATTATGTTTACATTTGTAAACAGAAGCTTGATTATTATTTTAATTTGGAATATGAGAAAATACCGGTAAAAACACGACGTGTGACAAAAAAGGCGGCCCATGGTCGCCTTTTTTACTATTAGGCATTAGTGGTAAGCCAGCGCAACCTGTTTACCATAAAAAGCAACCCCCACCTGCGTTACCTCACGCCCTTCAGCCTGCAATTGGGCAGTGTATTACCCCCATGGCCTCTGAAGTAACAATAAGCAGTAACGACCTTATGTTTGAAATAACCCATTGCCTCCAAACCTGCTGCCTGGCAGTATAAATGCTAAACCCTTCTTAATTAGTGGTATTTATAGGGTTTTACCCTGTTTTGCACCAGATACCCCTGTGTTTTGGAACGTTTACCCCCCGGGGTGTGCCGGGGCTGTATTAAGGGCTGTTATGGGCTTAAAACCGCCTGCAAGCGTTAGCACAAACGTTTGCAACAAAACCACCCCTATTTGGTATAAATGACCCCGTAGCCCTACTGGCCCTTTTTTGATATTGCCACAACATCAGCAGGTGGGTTACTACAACAGCCACGCCTGCTGGTGTTAAGGTACATCTGATCACCAATACGACTACATGCATATGCTACCCAAAACTTTACCCTTACTACATGCGCCAGCACGGCCAGCCCCAATAGCCCTTTGGCTTTGCAGGGCCACGGCGGCCCTGCTGCTGGCCTTAGTCTGCTGCACCGCCCAGTTGGGGGCAGCACCGCTGCGCGCCAGCGTGAGCGGTACCATTACCGATGCCGAAACCGGCGACCCCCTGCCCGGCGTAACCGTACTGGTGGTGGGCACTGCCACCGGTACTGTAAGTGACGCCCAGGGCCGCTACACCCTTGAGGTGCCCGAAGGCATGAACACCCTGCGCTTTTCATTTGTTGGCTATGCCAACCAGGACATTGACATCAACGGCCGCTCTGTCATTGATATTGACCTGACCATTGACGTAGCCCAGCTATCTGAAGTAGTAGTGGTGGGCTACACCACACAATCAAAACAATCAGTGAGCGGGGCCATCAGTAAAATTGATGTAGAGCAGCTAAACGCTGTGCCCAACGTAAGTGCCGCCCAAAGCCTGCAGGGCCGGGTAAGCGGCGTAAACGTGGTGGCCAATGGCGACCCCGGCGCTGCCCCCATTGTGCGCATCAGGGGCTTTGGCAGTACCGGCAGCAACGACCCCCTGTTTGTGGTTGATGGCATGCCCCTGCAAAACCCCGCAGCCGTGAATGACATTAACCCCAATGACATTGAGTCAATGCAGGTGCTGAAAGACAACTCAAGCGCCTCTATTTACGGTGCGCGTGCCAGCAACGGCGTGGTGATCATCACCACCAAAAAAGGCAGCGCCACCGGCAAACCCACCCTGAGCTTTGACACCTACTTTGGCGTGCAGGAAGCCACCCGCCTGCCTGAGCTGCTGAACAGCCAGCAGCTGGGTGATGTGATTCGCACATCTACCATTAATGACGGCCTGCCCTGGGACCACCCCCAGTTTGGCAACGGCGCCACCGCCGTACTGCCCGATTTTATTTTCCCTAACGGAGCCAGTGCTGCCGATGTGGCCGGCCTCACGTACGACCCCAACAACTTCAGGATTACCCGCACCAATAAAGCAGGTACTGACTGGTTTGATGAGGTATTTCGCACAGCCATTGTAGCCAATTACGACCTCTCGTTCAGGGGCGGTACAGACAAAGGCCGCTACGCCCTGAGCGTAGGCTACCAGGATAGGGAAGGCATTGTAGACTATACTGACTATAAGCGGTATACCATGCGGGCCAATACGGAGTTTCAGATAAAAGACTGGCTGCGGGCTGGTGAAGAGTTTACGGCCGCTTATAGCACCAAAACACCCTTGCCCAGTGCCGGGGCCGATGGTGGGGTGGTATCAAACGACCGGGGCCCCGTGGCATCGGCCTACCGTCTGTCGCCCCTTATTCCTGTACTTGACGAAGGCGGCAACTTTGCCGGTACCGGCGTATTGCAGGTAGGCACAGGAGATAACCCAGTGGCCGACCTGGTGCGCAACCAGGAAAACCGCTACCGCCAGGTGCGCCTGCTGGGCCGTGGCTACCTGGAAGCTGATATTGTGGAAGGGTTAACGGCCAAAACATCACTGGGTATTAACTACACCAACCAGAACAATACCTTTTTTGTAGATGTAAACCCTGAAAATGCGCAGGCAAGGGGCACGGCAGCCCTGTCAGAGCTGAACCAGTACACCTCAGAATGGGTATGGACCAACACGTTAACTTATGACTGGGCTATTAATGACCGCCACAAAG
>CAZXTW010000256.1:843-2751 GCA_964643525.1 uncultured Roseivirgaceae bacterium | reverse complement strand
AGGGCTGAGCCGCACCAACCGCAGTGATATTACAGACTTTATCAGCACCGACCCTGACTTCCGCTTTCCGCAAACCGGCCTGGGCGATCCTGTACTTTCTGGTGATGCCTTTGAGTATGCCCTGTTTGGGGTTTTTGCCAAGGCCGACTATGCTTTTGACGATAAGTATTTTGCCTCGGCGGTGGTGCGGCGTGACCAGAGCAGCCGTTTTGCCAACAACAACTCGGGTTACTTCCCCTCATTCAGCGCGGGCTGGCGCATAAGCCAGGAAAACTTTATGCAGAATGCCGGCTTTTTAGATGAGTTAAAGCTGCGGGCTGCCTATGGCGAGGCGGGCAACCAGAACCTGAGTGCCAGAAACAGTACGGCCATTTTTTACCCCTTTGCCAGTGCCTACAACCTTGACCCGCTGTATGGCACCTACAACTTCTCTGGTAGCGGCAGCACAGCAAGTGGCGTTACCCTGCCCCTGATAGCCAACCCCGACCTGACCTGGGAAACCTCACAGCAGACCAATGTGGGTATTGACGCGGCCCTGTTTAATAACAGCCTGAGCTTTTCGGTAGATTACTTTAAGAAAACCACCGAAGGCATGATATTTAACGTGCAGCACCCGTTGATTGCCTACATCATTGCGGCACCACAGGCACAGAACCTGGGCACCATGGAAAACAAAGGCATTGAAGCCAGCATAGGCTATAAAAATACCACCAACAGTGGCCTGCGTTATGACGTGCAGGTAAACTTTACCAGTATAGACAATGAAGTGACACAATTGAACCCTGAATCGCCAGATGCCTTTTTGGTAGGCAGCAACCTGAGGGGGGCCACCGTATCGCGCACGCAGGCAGGCCAGCCGCTGGCCTCGTTCTTTGGGCTGGTGGTTGACGGGATTTTTCAGAACGAAGCCGAAGTGGCTGCCCATGCCAGCCAGGGCTTTGCCACCAATGCCGATGGGGTAGGGCGCTTCAGGTATGTTGATGTTGACGGCAACGGCACCATTGATGACAACGACCGTACCTTTATTGGCAACCCGCACCCCAGCCTGAACTACGGCATTAATATTAACCTGGGCTACAAGGCTTTTGACCTGTCTATATTTATGCAGGGCGTGCAGGGGGTTGATGTGTACAACTATACCCGTTGGTTTACTGACTTCCCCTCGTTTATTGGCAGCAACCAAAGCACCCGCGTGTTAGATGCGTGGAGCGAAACCAACCCCGGCGGTACCCTGCCTGAGTTAAGCACTGTGGTGCAAAATAACGAGAACAGCCCCAACAGCTATTTTGTTGAAGATGGCTCGTACCTGCGCATGAAAAACGTGCAGCTTACCTACCGCCTGCCTGAAACGCTGCTGGGCCGCTACCGCCTTAGCGCGGCACGCATTTATGCCCGCGTAACCAACCTGTTTACCATTACCGATTATACAGGTATTGACCCTGAGATTGGCTTCCTGAACCTGGGCAGCCAGCGTAACCTTGACCTGGGCGTTGACAATGGGGCCTACCCCAACCCACGTACCTATACCCTGGGCCTGAACTTTACCTTTTAACCCCCTGAAAACCCAAAACCATGAATAAACAATTAGTTTATACCCTGCTGCTGTCACTGCTGCTGCTGGTGGGCTGTTCAGACGATTTTCTGAACAAAAACCCCCAGGGCGTACTGAACCCGGCCACGTTTAATACTGAAGAAACGCTAGACCTGCTGGTAACGGCTGCCTATGCCGTGCTTGACGGGGTGCATCAGGATGGAGACCCCTGGCGGGGCTCTGGCACCAACTGGGTGTGGGGCGATGTGCTGAGTGATGATTTTTATAAAGGCAGTACTGCCGGCGACCAGCCCGAGCTGGGCGCCCTTGAGCGGTACGACTGGGTGGCTGGTAACAGCTACTTTCAAATCAGGTGG
>CAZXTW010000256.1:0-825 GCA_964643525.1 uncultured Roseivirgaceae bacterium | reverse complement strand
TGGCCCTGTACTCGGGCGTATCAGCCGCCAATGATGCCCTGCAGTTTTTAGATGCTGCCGATGGGGTAAGCTCTGAGTTCCGCACCCAGCGCAGTGCCGAGATGTACTTTTTACGGGCGCACTATTACTTTGAGATACAGCGCATGTGGGGCGGTGCCCAGTACTATACCCAGGAACTGCTGGCCGACCTGGGCAACCTGCGTGAGAACCTGAGCGAGCTGCCTTTTGAGGATGTGTATGCCCAGATTGAGGCTGATTTTGAGCGTGCCATTACCGGCCTGCCTGAAACACAGGACGAGCCCGGCCGCGCCACCCGCTGGGCTGCCAAGGCTTACCTGGGCAAGGTGCACCTGTACCAGCAAGACTTTGTGGCTGCACTGCCCTTTTTGGAAGATGTGATTAACAACGGCCCGTTTGACCTGTTTGCCAATTTTGAAGACAACTTCAGGCTGGCTACTAAAAACGGTATTGAAAGCATATTTCAGATACAGTTTGCCGTAAACGACGGCACACCCAACAGCCGGGGTAATGGCAACTTTGGGGGGGTTCTGAGCTACCAGTTTGGTGGGGCCGCCCCCGTGGGCTGCTGTGGCTTTTACCAGCCTACGCAAGACCTGGTGAACGCCTTCCAGACTGACGGGGCCACCGGTTTGCCTTTGATCAATACCTTTAACGATACTGAGGTTACGAATGACGACGGCCTAGACCCCGGCGCAGCCTTTACCCCACATACCGGCCCGCTTGACCCCCGCCTTGACTTTACCGTGGGGCGGCGCGGCATTGAGTTTTTGGGCTATGGCGCCATGCCTGGCCAGGAAACATGGA
>CAZXTW010000255.1:2049-8127 GCA_964643525.1 uncultured Roseivirgaceae bacterium | reverse complement strand
AATGCGCTTGTTGCTCACCACCACCGCACCTACGGGCACCTCGCCCGCATCGGCAGCCAGCTGGGCTTGCTTCAACGCCTCGCCCATATAATACCCGTCAGAGTGTATAGTAAGTTCCATCAGCCACCTTTAATCTACACGTACGCTCTGCATAATCTGGCGCACCTGCTTTTGCCACACCCCACTGCCATTGGCCGGGGCAGAAAAGCTAAACACCATATTATTATTATCAACAATAGTATACTGTATATAATTGTACTTGCGCACATCGCTTTTGCGCCGTATCACCTCCTCGCCGGTGTCTTTAATGGTGCTGGTAAACTCAAACACGGCAAACTGCCGGCCGTTAATCGTTTCAACCGTTTCGCGCACAAAATCAGTATCATCAAACAACTGCAGCAGGCTGGCTTTGTAAAAATCTTTTACCATGCCAATATCACCTTCGCCCCACCGGCTAAATGAGCGGTTTACACTTAACGTAACCGTACGGTCGGCACTGGTATACTGCGCCATTGACTTGCGGTATGACTGCGCCAGCCGGCTGGCATCCTGGGTGCTCATTTCCATAAAATCAGCCGGCACCAGCATCGTTACGGCCTTGCCTATTCTGGTCTTAACCAGCTTGCCCCCTTGAAAGGCTCCACACAACAACAGGGTTGCAAGCCCCAGTAACAGCGGCATTTTTTTACTTATGCTCATAAATATATTCTTGGCCATTATACTTTCATTCACAGGTTTACTGTGGCAGTGCAAATGTAAGGCCAATACGCACAACTAGGCCAATAAAACTATGCTTAACTATGCTTAACTTTGGGCGCTTAAATCATATCACCAAGTACAATGCTTAGAACACATACTTGCGGCGAACTACGCTTAGACCATGTAAACCAAGAAGTAACCCTGTGCGGCTGGGTACAAAAAGTACGCGACAAAGGCGGCATGCTATGGATTGACCTGCGCGACCGCTATGGCCTTACACAACTTATTTTAAATGAAGAAGAAACCAGCCAGGAGCTGCTGGCCACGGCACGCAGCCTGGGCCGGGAGTATGTGATCAAGGCCTCGGGCCTGGTGGTTGAACGCTATGCCAAAAACGATAAAATGCCTACGGGCCATATTGAAATAAAAACCACACAGCTTGACGTGCTCAATGCGGCCGCCACGCCCCCCTTTACCATTGAAGACGAGACTGACGGTGGCGAAGACCTGCGCATGAAGTTCCGCTACCTTGACCTGCGCCGCAACCCCCTGCGCCACAACCTTGAGCTGCGCCACAAACTGATGCTGCACACCCGCCAGTACATGAACGACCAGCAGTTTATTGAAGTAGAAACGCCGGTGCTCATCAAATCTACCCCAGAGGGTGCGCGCGACTTTCTGGTGCCTTCACGCATGAACGCCGGGCAGTTTTACGCCCTGCCCCAGTCACCACAAACATTTAAGCAGCTGTTAATGGTATCTGGTTACGACCGCTACTTTCAGCTGGTTAAGTGCTTTCGCGATGAAGACCTGCGGGCCGACCGCCAGCCAGAGTTTACGCAAATAGACTGCGAAATGTCGTTCGTTACGCGCGACGATGTGCTCGATACCTTCGAGGGCCTTACCAAACACCTGTTCAAAACCATCAAGGGGGTTGAGCTGCCCGACTTTCCGCGCATGAGCTATGCCGATGCCATGAAGTATTATGGCAGCGACAAGCCCGACACCCGCTTTGGCATGCGCTTTGCCGAACTGAACGACCTGGCCCAGAACAAAGGCTTTAAAGTATTTGACGCGGCAGAACTGGTAGTAGGCATTAATGCCCAGGGCTGCGCCACCTATACCCGCAAACAGGTAGATGCCCTGACTGACTTTGTGAAGCGCCCACAGGTAGGCGCCAAAGGCCTGGTGTATGTACGCTATAATGAAGATGGTACCTTTAAATCATCTGTTGATAAGTTTTTTGACCAGGAGGCCCTCAAAACCTGGGCCGAGCGCTTAGAGGCAGCCCCTGGTGACCTGCTGCTGATTTTGGCTGGCGGGGCTGATGCCACCCGTAAACACCTGAACGAGCTGCGCCTTGAAATGGGCACCCGCCTGGGCCTGCGCAATAAAGATACCTACCAGCCCCTGTGGGTGGTTGACTTCCCCCTGCTTGAGTGGGACGAAGAAAGCAACCGCTACCATGCCATGCACCACCCCTTTACCTCACCCAATGCTGATGACCTGGGCAAACTGGAAACCGCCCCTGGCGATGTGCGCGCCAATGCGTACGATATGGTTATTAATGGCGTTGAAGTAGGCGGTGGCTCCATTCGTATTCATGACAATGCCCTGCAGCAGCAAATGTTCAAGGCACTGGGCTTTACAGAAGCAGAGGCGCAGGCCCAGTTTGGCTTTCTGCTTGATGCCTTCCGCTACGGCGCACCACCCCATGGCGGCATTGCCTTTGGGTTTGACAGGCTATGCGCCCTTATGGGCGGTGTTGACAGCATTCGTGACTTCATTGCCTTTCCTAAAAACAACAGCGGCCGCGATGTCATGATCGATTCGCCCTCGCCCATTGCTGATGATCAGCTGCAGGAGCTCAACATTGCCCTCACCCTAAGCGAGTAATAAATACAATTACCCATGACAACAAAGGCGAGCCAACCACAGGCTCGCCTTTACTTTTTTAACACAGCCATAACCGGGCGTTATGGCGGCAAACTGCCGGCAAGCCCGTGGGCCTGGCCCATTATTATTAAATATTCACTAAATTAACGCCAACACACAACCCAAGCGCCAACAGCCCAAAATACCGGACTATGGATTCATACATACTGGCCCTTGACCAGGGCACCACCAGCTCACGAGCCATACTATTTAACCAGCAGGGCAAGCCCTGCTACATGGCCCAGCAGGAATTTACCCAGCACTTTCCTCAGCCTGGCTGGGTTGAACACAACCCTGAAGAAATCTGGGCCAGCCAGCAGGCCGTCATGCATGAGGTGCTGCAAACCTCTGGCATACGCCCCCAGCAGGTAGCCGGCATTGGCATTACCAACCAGCGCGAAACGGCCGTACTATGGAATGCCGAAACGGGGCGGCCCATACACAACGCCATTGTGTGGCAAGACAAACGCACCGCGCCCATTTGCGAGCAGCTTAAGGCCGATGGGCTCGAGCCACACATCCGCAAGGCAACCGGTCTGGTGGCCGACGCCTACTTTTCTGGCACTAAGGTGGCCTGGCTGCTGCAACATGTAGAGGGTGCCCAAAACCTGGCACAGCAGGGCAAGCTGCGCTTTGGCACGGTAGATAGCTGGCTGGTATGGAAGCTTACCGGGGGCAAAGTACATGCTACTGATTACAGCAACGCCTCACGCACCCTGCTGTACAACATCAATACCCTCAGTTGGGATGATACCCTGCTCAATGCCCTGAACATACCCAAAAGCCTACTGCCACAGGTATGCCCCTCAAGCCACCTGTATGGCCACTACCACTACCAGGGCCACGACATACCCATTTGCGGCATTGCCGGCGACCAGCAGGCGGCCCTGTTTGGCCAGGCCTGCTTTGAGCCCGGCACAGCCAAAAACACCTACGGTACCGGCTTCTTTATGCTCATGAACACAGGCACCGCCCCCAAATTTTCTGACAACGGCCTGCTCACTACCATTGCCTGGGGGCTTGATGGCCAGGTAGAGTATGCCCTTGAAGGCAGCATTTTTATTGCCGGCGCAGCAGTACAATGGCTGCGCGATGCGCTCAAGATTATAGACACCGCTGCCGACTCAGAGTATTTTGCACTCAAAGCCGGCGATAGTGACGGCGTGTATGTGGTACCGGCCTTTGCTGGCCTGGGCGCCCCTTATTGGGATATGTACGCCCGCGGCGCCATATTTGGCCTTACCCGTGACACGGGCAAGTCGCACATCATCAAGGCCACCCTTGAATCAATGGCCTACCAAACCAAAGATGTGCTCATGGCCATGCAGCAAGATGCCGGCCTTGAGCTCTCTACGCTTAAGGTTGATGGGGGTGCCGTGGCCAACAACATGTTAATGCAGTTCCAGGCAGATATGCTTGGGGTGCCGGTTGAGCGGCCCGCCGTAACAGAAACCACCGCCATGGGCGCTGCCTACCTGGCTGGCATCCATGCAGGGGTGTGGCAAAAGCAGCACATTAGCAGCAGCAGGGTAATTAACAGCACCTTTACCCCAGAGCTGCCCGCCAGCAAACGCAACGAATTGTACAGCGGCTGGCAAAAAGCAGTAAAAAGAACCCTGGGCTGGCTTGATGACGATGCCTAGCCCACCAACACAACTAGTATACACAACTACTCACCACAACCAACCCATTTATGCGCTTACAATCGGCTTTACACCGCGCTGAACTGCTGCACAAACTGCAACAGGAACCCTATGACCTGGTAGTGATTGGTGGCGGCATTACCGGTGCCGGCATTGCCCTAGATGCCGCCTCGCGTGGCCTCAAAACAGCTCTGGTAGAACAGAACGACTTTGCCTCGGGCACCAGCAGCAGCTCTACCAAGCTTATTCACGGCGGGCTGCGCTACCTCAAGCAGTTTGAGGTGGCCCTGGTGCGCGAAACCGGCCGCGAGCGCGCCGTGGTGCATAAGCTGGCCCCGCACCTGGTAAAGCCAGAAAAAATGCTGCTGCCCCTCATCAAGGGCGGCTCGTATGGTAAAATAATTGCCTCGCTGGGCCTTATGATTTATGACGTGCTGGCCGGGGTTGAAAAGGCCGACCAGCGCAAAATGCTTACCCCGCCAGATACCCTCAAGGTAGAGCCCCTCATCCGCCCTGACCTGATTGAGGGCGGCGGCCTGTATGCTGAGTACCGCACTGACGATGCCCGCCTCACCATTGAAGTCATCAAAACCGCCACACAATACGGTGCCCATTGCTGCAACTACGTTAAGGCATTAGAGTTTACCTACAACCAGGCCAACCGCATTACGGGCCTTCAATGCCAGGACCAGCACACTGGCCAAACCTTTACTATAAACAGCAAATATGTAGTCAGTGCCGCCGGCCCCTGGGTTGACGAGCTGCGCAAAATCAACCAGTCGTTAGAGGGCAAGCAACTGCACCTTACCAAAGGCGTGCACCTGGTGGTGCCCCACAAGCGCTTTCCGGTGGGCCAGGCCATTTACTTTGATGTGCCAGACGGCCGCATGATATTTGCCATACCCCGTGGCAAAATAACCTACATTGGCACCACTGATACTGACTATAGTGGTGACATTAACGATGTGCGCACCAATATGGCTGATGTGCAATACCTGCTTGATGGCGTAAACCACTCTTTTCCCAAAGTGGCCCTGCAACGTGACGATATTGTGTCAAGCTGGGCAGGCCTGCGCCCCCTCATTAACGAAATGGGCAAATCAGCCTCTGAAATATCCAGAAAAGATGAAATATTTGAGTCTGAAACAGGCCTCATAAGCATTGCCGGGGGCAAACTAACCGGCTACCGCAAAATGGCCGAGCGCATTGTAAACCTGGTAAGCAAAAAAATTAAGGCAGAGCACAACCAGCAGCTCAAGCCCTGCCATACAGAGCAAATTGTGCTTACCGGCGGCCCTTTTGAAGATACTGAAGCCGTTCATGCCTACACCCAGCAGGTGGCCGAAAGCCTCAAGTACGAGGGCATTACTGACCCACACCATGCCAGCTACCTGGTTAGCAACTACGGCAAGCAAACCGAACAAATTACTGACAGGCTTGCCCGCGTGCAGGCCAGCACACCGGCTGTAAAGCTGGCCCTGGCCGAGCTTGACTATTGTATGGAGCACGAACTTACCAGCCACCTGGCCGATTTTCTGGTGCGGCGCAGCGGCCGCATCTTCTTCTGGATTGACAGCATACCAGAAATTCTAGCCCCCCTGGCCAATACCATGGCCACCCGGCTTGGCTGGTCTGAGGCTGAAAAGGCCAGGCAACTGGCCGCGGTGCAGACAGAAATAAACCGCGCTACCGTTTTTGAGTAGCCACCACTAAAAACGCCCCACTGGTTAAAGCGGGGCGTTTTTAGTTATTATAAAATAAACTGACTTAAATCTTTATTAGTTACCAGTCCGTCAAGCCG
>CAZXTW010000255.1:0-1949 GCA_964643525.1 uncultured Roseivirgaceae bacterium | reverse complement strand
GTTATTATAAAATAAACTGACTTAAATCTTTATTAGTTACCAGTCCGTCAAGCCGTTCCTTCACCAGCTCTTTGGTGACTGAAAGCTTGGCGTTGGGGCCAATCACATCGGGCACGTCAAACAAAAAGTCGTTCAGCAGCTTGCTCATCACTGTGTGCAGCCTGCGGGCACCAATATTCTCTACCTCACCGTTAATCTGAAAGGCAATCTCGGCAATCTCGTGCATGGCATCATCTGTAAAGCTCAACTCTACCTCTTCTGCTTCAAACAAAGCATTGTACTGCTTGGTCAGCGCATTGCGGGGCTCTTTCAGTATCTGGTAAAAATTATCTTTGGTCAGGTTTTCCAGCTCTACCCGTATCGGAAAGCGCCCCTGTAGCTCAGGTATCAGGTCAGAGGGCTTGGCATAATGAAACGCCCCGGCTGCAATAAACAAAATATGGTCAGTATTAATAATACCGTACTTGGTATTTACTGAGCTGCCCTCTACAATCGGCAGCAGGTCGCGCTGCACCCCTTCGCGGCTCACATCAGGGCCATTGCCTTTGCTTGAGGCGCTGGCAATCTTATCTACCTCATCAATAAAAATAATGCCGGTGTTTTCGGCCTTCTGTATGGCCTCTTCCTTCACCTCATCCATATCAATGAGCTTATTCAGCTCTTCTTCCAGCAAAATGCGGTGGGCCTCAGCAATAGTTACCTTGCGCTTCTTTGACTTTTTGGGCATCATGCCGCTAATCATCTCCTGCAGGTTCATCATTGACACCTCGTCCATCATGCCGCCGCCAACCATGCCCACATTAGCGCCAGACTGTGCCTTCACGCTAATCTCAATCTTGCGGTCGTCAAGCTCGCCACTGCGTATCTTCTCCAAAAAGCGCTCGCGGGTGCGCTCGTTCAGCTCCACATCACTCATGGGCTCGGCATCATCGCCATTGCTGCTTTTTGAGCTGGCATTCTGGTGCATGGGCGGTATCAGGGCGTCCAGAATAATATTCTCTACCACCTCTTCGGCACGCTCGCGCACCTGCTCCTTCTTCAGGTTCTTCACCAGGTTTACTGATTGCTCCACCAGGTCGCGCACCATGCTCTCTACATCACGGCCCACATAACCCACTTCAGTAAACTTTGAGGCCTCTACCTTGGTAAAAGGCGCGTGGGCAATCTTGGCCAGGCGCCGCGCTATTTCTGTTTTACCCACCCCGGTGCTGCCAATCATCAGGATGTTATTCGGCACAATCTCTTTTTGCATATCGCTGCGCACGTTCATCCGCCGCCAGCGGTTACGCAAAGCTATCGCTACATTTCTTTTCGCATCTGACTGCCCAATAATGTACTTATCTAATTCAGTCACTATCTCGCGTGGCGTCAAATAATCTTGGTGGTCAAGCATGGACTTCTTATATCAGTTCGATCTTTTTCTTCGGTAAAACACCCGGTCAAGGTCACTCATCACGCTAACAAAGGTAGTGCCCCCCGCAGTATGATAAAAACTTTTAGACCAGGCCAGTTCAAAGGCTTTAATCCTCAGCATCATGCCAAAACTAAAGCCTGCCCCGCCTGCTGCCTGCAGCAGGCGCATCTCTTTGCGTATTCTATGGTTATAGCCCGCCCGTAACTGAAAGTTGGGGCTAAAAATAAACTCTGTGCCCAGGCTCAGGTGCCTGAACACCTGCTCGGCTGTGCTGGCTTCTTCCAGCTGGCCCGTAAAATCATTGCGGCCGTCAAACAGCGCAATCCTGTCTTCATACAAATTGGCAGCCGTAAACGTAAACCGCACCGGCATATACTGTGGCTTAAACGTAAGGCCCAGGCGCACATCAAAAGGCAGCTGGGCGTTATTGGTTTCGGTATAATCGCTCAGCAGCACCCCGGCGTGCTTTACCACCAGGCCAATGCGCAACTCTTGTTTGGGGTGCACAAACAGCCCACCCACATCGGCCAGCAGG
>CAZXTW010000254.1:0-8154 GCA_964643525.1 uncultured Roseivirgaceae bacterium | reverse complement strand
GGGGGCTTCAGCCATGGGTGCCTCCTGCCCGGCCACCAGGGCATTGTAACTGGTAACCAGGTGGTGCCACACCAACTGCATTGAAATAGAGTCAGTCACAATATGGCTAATATTCAGCAGCAGGCAAAGCCTGTTGCCATTGGCCAATACCCTGACGCGCACTGGCACATCAGCCTCAAAATCAAAGGCGTGTTGCTCTTCAGCATAAATGGCCTGCTGCACGACCTCATCAAACTTTGCAGCGCTACCGCCAACCTGTTGCAGGGCCACCAGTTGGGCCGGGTTTACCTCAGGGGCCACCACCTGAAACAAGCCCTGGTTTTGAAAC
This sequence comes from uncultured Roseivirgaceae bacterium, assembly GCA_964643525.1. Classification (GTDB taxonomy): domain Bacteria; phylum Bacteroidota; class Bacteroidia; order Cytophagales; family Cyclobacteriaceae; genus CAZXTW01. The sequence continues at coordinate 7,826 of CAZXTW010000254.1, read as the reverse complement.
TTGAAATGCGTGCGCAGAGCCGTGTGCTGCTGCACCACCTGCCCTACCGCCTGCACAAACAGGGGGTAGTTCAGCTGGCCCTTAAAGGCTTTGATTTCAATGAAGTTCCAATAGGCTGTGCCTGCGGCTAGCGCATGGTAGTAAATGCCCTGCTGTTGTCGGGTGGCCTCAATCATAGGTGGCAATAGGTTATGGTAGGGGGTTTAATCCTGATTTAATGGGGGTATGGCAACGCTGGCTGCTGGCTTAATAGGTATACCCTATCCTGTCTTCAGAGAAGACCTTCTTCACAGAGTCAGCAATTACCTTCGATACAAAATCAGCAAACAGAATGCCCTGGCGGGTCAGCACCAAATCGTCACGGTTGGGCTGTATATACCCTTTGTAGGTCAGCTGGTCAATCACATCAGGGATCATGGCCATATAATCAAAGCCAAACTTCTTCACAAACTCATCTTTGTGGTATGACTTGAGGCGCACGGCACACAGCAGCAGCTCTTTGACCATCATGTCTTTAAACGACAGCGGAAATGACCTGTAAATAGGCAGCTCACCATTTTTTACCCTTTGGTAATACAGGTGTGTGGTGTTCAGGTTCTGGTAGTTAAAGGTGCCCAGCTTACCGAACGACGACACGCCATAAGCCACCATATCTTCACCACGCCAGGTATGTTCAATATACCTGCTTGCACCGCCGTTTTTGGTAAAGGCAAAGGTGCTCCACCGGTCATAGCCGTTGTCAATGAGCTTATCAAGGGCATAGCCCATAAAGTTCACTTCAGACTGGGCCGTGGGCAGGTCAATCTCTTTGCCGTGTACGCCCTTTTTGAAAAAGGTGGTGTTGGCATAGGTTTTCATCTTATAAATGGTCAACAGGTCAATCTGCTGTGCCATTGATATTTCAAGTGACTTGTCCCAGGTATCCAGCGTTTCACCAGCCAGCCCGCTCAACAGGTCAATATTGATGCGGAAGCCGCCTATTTCATTCACCGTTTCAATGCTTTGAATGGCTGTTTTGGCAGAGTGCTTGCGGCTGCTGAGCTTAATAATGTCATCATCAAACGACTGCACGCCCATGCTAATGCGGTTCACGCCATTTTCTTTGTAAGAAAGCAGCTTTGAGCGACTAAACGTACCAGGCTCTGCCTCTACATTAAACTCCATGTTGGGGTTGGTCAGCGCATGGAATTTGGCAACCGTATTCATCAGTTTTGTAAACTGCTTGTCAGTTAAAACAGATGGCGTACCCCCGCCAATATATATTGAATTAACCTGGCGGTTTTGCAGGCTAAAGCGCTGGCTTACCAGCTCAATCTCCTTGCACAGGTGGTCTACATACTCATCTACCTGGTTTTTTGACTTAATCAGCTCTTTGTTATAAAAGCAGAAGTCGCAAATCTGAATGCAAAAGGGTATGTGTATATAAATATTCAGCCCGCCCTGCTGCACAAAATCTTTGTTGCTGTCGTGATTCCAATACTTAAAAAACGGGTAATTGGTATAAAACTCCTCACGGGTGGGTTGCTCAATGGCGCCGTCAAGCGTAAGCGCCATGGCATCAGTATCAAACTGGTTGTCAAAATGTGATAAATCCATTAGGGTGTGCGATTTTGTGAAACAACTACATTTATTTCTGGCTAATCACAATCATTGACTTGGCCTTGTGGTCATAAGGGGCGCCCCCAAAGTTGCCATACACCTCAATATTTTTGAACCCAATATTGGTAAGGTAGCTCTTCATTTCAGAGGCAGAGTACAGGCGGTGGTAAGCCACAATTTCTTCTTCAATGCCATCTTTACTAATAAGGCGCTTGCACTCTAACCGCGACCAGTCTTCAATAATGCGGGTGGTGGCTACTACCTTGTATCCATCTTCTTCAATATGCTCTACAGGCTTCAGGGTGGCGGCAATTACTTCTTTGCCCAGTATTTCAATCACAAACTTACCACCGGGCACAAGTGAGTCATACACATTTTGCAGTACCTGAATATCATCTTCAATGTCATCAAAATAGCCAAACGAGGTGCACAGGTTGGCCACCATATCATACTTTTCAGGGGCTACATACTCTTTCATATCGGCCTGCACAAAATCAATATCAAAGCCCATGCTTTTGGCCTGCTCGCTGGCCTGGTCAAGGTACGGCTGGGTAATGTCAACACCGGTTACCTCAAAGCCATGGCGGGCAAACTGAAACGAGTGGCGCCCAATGCCACAGCACAGGTCAAGCACCTTTTTAGTATTGCTCAGGTCGCCCATTAACTTCAGCAGCCTGTCTACCTCAATAAAGGTGAGCCTTACCAGGTTTTTGTTAAAAATGATTGAGCGCTTTAGCGTCCAGTCTTCCTCTCTTTTGTACCATTCTGCGGTTTCAACTGACATAATGTTTATTGTTTAAGTGGTGTGAAATCTTGTTTAAGTGCCGCCAGGGCCTGGCCCAGGGGCTGGTTGGTAGTATTGTTGGCCAGCTGCTGTAGCAGCTGGGTATAGTTGTTGGCTAACTGTTGCAGGGCCTGGGGGCTGTGCCATTGCTGGCTGGCCGATAGCCGCAGGGCATACCCCGCGGGGGTTTGTGTAACGGCCATTGAAAGGGGCAGGTCTTCATACTGCCGCTGGGGGTGCACCAGCTGCAACCGGGCCTGCCCCAGCTGCAGGGTATCAGGCAGCCGGTGGTAGCCAAAAAAGCTCTGCATCAAGGGGGCCAGCGGGTGGCCGGCCTGCTTCCAGCTTTTAATCAGGTGCTCAAACGGGTAGCACTGGTGCCGCATGGCCTGCAACAGGTGCTGCTGGCATTGCAGCAGCCATTGCTGCAGGGGCTGGTGGTGCGCCAACGTAAACCGCAGCGGCACCACGTTGGTTAAAAGCCCCACTATTTTTTCAGCGCGCTGGCTCAGGCGGTTGTGCACCGGCGTTAATACGCTTACCTGGCTGGTGCCATAGGTAGCGCCCTGCAACAGGGCAAATACAGCCACCAGCAGCTGGTAGCTGGTAAGGCCCTTCAGGGCGGGTTGCGCCAGTATTTGGGCTATGGCTTCGGCAGGCAGGGACTGTACCACATGGTGGCCCTGCAGGCGGCTGCCTGGCTGTGGCGGTGCCGCAGGCCTGGCTGGCAAAGCGGGCAGCGGCTTTTCAAGCTGGCCCTGCCAGTAGGCTGCATCAGCCTGGTATTGTTCACTGCCCAGGTACTGGTTGTGCTGGGCCACAAAGTGGTGGTATTGGTAGGCAGGCGCCAGCACCTGCCGGGGCTGCTGCATGGCCTGCTGCAAATCATCAACAAGTACTTTTAGCGACTCGCCGTCAGAGTTTATATGCGGCATTTCAATATGCAAATACCGCTGGTCATTGGCCAGCCATAAATCAACCACGCGCAACAGGGGCGGCTGGGCATAATTAAACGCGACTGAAAGGCTGGCCAGGGCCTGCCCCAAATGGGCTGTGCTGGCCTGGTGGCGCGTTACCTCAAAAGGCACATTGGGGTGCACGGTGGCCACTACCTTGCTTTTGGCCAGGTGGTAGGTGGTGCGCAATGCCTCATGGCGCGCTACCACGCGCTGCAAGGCCTGGTTCAGTGCTGCTACATCAAGGGGCCCAGTTACCTGAAAGGTAAGGTACGAATGCGGAAACGGCACCCCTGGGTTTAGCTTTTGCCTAATGTACAAATTGCGCTGCGCCTCAGTAACCTCGCCCCCACCGGTACTGGCCTGGGCTGGTTGTTGGGTGGCATGCTGCGCCACATAGGCTGCCAGCCCCTGGTAAGTTAACCCACCAAACAGTACGGCCGGGGCTATAGTTACGCCATGGTGCTGGTCAACAGCGTAGCTTAACTGAATAAGCTGTAGCGAATCGCCCCCCAGCTCAAAAAACGTCAGGGTCGGGTCGCAATCGGCCACCCCCAGCAGGCGGCACCACGTTTGGTACAGGGGCTCGCCTTGCAGGTGGCCTGCGGGGCCGTTGCTCTGGGGCACAGCCACCGGCAGCGGCAATGCCTTCTTGTCAATTTTATTATTAAAAGTCATAGGCCACGCCTGCATGGCCACCCAGGCAAAGGGCACCATATAACCGGGCAGTTGGCGGGCCACGGCCTGCTTCAGCTGGCCCAGTTCAGTCTGAGCGTTTGGCTGGTAGTAGGCCACAATTTTTTTAACTGCCTGTATGGTTTTAACGGCCACCACACATTGCCGCACCAGGCGGGTAAGGCCAATGGTTTTTTCAATTTCTTCCAGCTCAATGCGGTTGCCGTTTACCTTAACCTGCTCGTCTGTGCGGCCACAATAATACAGCAGGCCATTGGGGCCCTGCTTCACCACATCGCCGGTTTTGTAGGCGCGCCCCCCGCCCATTGATGCTGGCAGGGTTACAAAGCGCTGGCTGGTTAGCGCGGGCTGCTGGTAATAGCCCATGGCCACCAGCGGCCCTTCAATGTACAGCTCGCCCGCTTCGTTGGGTGCTGCCGGTTGCATGGCCGGGTTCAGCACATGGGCCGTAACATGCGGCAGGGGCTGGCCCAGGGGCACCTCTTGCAGTGGCGCTGCACCCGTAAACCGGTAGGTGGTAACGCCAATGGTGGTTTCTGTAGGGCCATAGTGGTTGTGCAGGGCGCAGCCTGCTGACAGCTGCGGCAGCAGCTGGGCTGGCAGGGCGGGTGGGCAGGCCTCGCCACCTAAAACCAGTATCTTATGCGGCAGCAGGGCCTGGTAATTGCCCTCTTTCATAAACAGGCCCATTAATGATGGGGTGGTTTTGTAGCAGTCAATGCGGTGGGCATTGAAGTACTGCACCAGCTGGCCAAAGCTGGGTATCTTTTTCACGTGCACTACGTGCAGGGGCTTGCCGTAGCACAGGGCGGCAAATATGGCCGTGTAGGGCGCATCTGCCGCAAAGGTGCCCAGTGCAGCAAACGACTGGCACTGGTTCAGCCCCAGGGCAGCGCCAACGCCCTGCATATAATGCGCCACCTGGCTGTGGGCCACCATTACGCCCTTGGGCTTGCCGGTAGAGCCTGACGTGTAAATAATGTAAGCCATGCCCGCCAGGGTGGCGCGGTCAACAAGTGCTGGGTTTTCATTGCCTTGCAGCATCACCTCTAGGGTAGTGCTGGGGGCATTCACCCTGCTTTGCGTCTGGACGCAGGTAATGACGTGGCCTGCATTACAGGCATCAACAATCAGGTTCAGGCGGTCACTGGGGTAGTCGGGGTCAACCGGTACAAACGCACCGCCCGCCTGTAACACGCCCAGCAGGGCCACCACCGCTTCAATGCCTGGGGGCAGCACCACCGGCACGGGCGTATTGGCCCGCAGGCCCTGCGCCAGCAAGCTGTGCGCCACCTGGTTGGCCTGCCTGGCCAACGCACCAAATGTAATGCGCTGGTCAAGGCATTGCACGGCCAGTGCCTGGGGCGTACGGGCCGCCTGTAGGGCAAAGTGTTTTGTTATGGGTAACATAGGCATTGCTTAAGGTAAGGCCAGGTTAGTTGCTTGCGCCGTGGCTACGGGTGCTGCCAGCAGCTGCTCAATCAGGGCCACTGCCTGGTGGGTAGCCCCTACCGGGGCAATGGCACCAAAAGCCTCATTCATATTGGCTTCAAAGGCAGTGTAATTGTCAAGCACCTGCTGCACCGCAGCGGCCAGCGCAGTGGGGGTTACATCAGCTTCATTCAGTTGCAGGCCCATGCCCAGCTCGGCAATGCGGCGGGCGGTAAGCTGCTGCTCGGGTATAACCGGCACCACCACCATGGGCGTTTGCGTATACAGGGCCTCGTGCACGCTGGCCATGCCCCCCCGTGTAATAAACAGCCTGGCGGCCTTGAGCACCGCCTTCTGGTTTACATGGGGCTGCACCTCAATATGCTCGGGTATGTCAAGGGCCTCTACCACCTGCGCATAGGCATGCCCCACTGACAGCACCACGCGGTAGGCTGGCAGGGCCTTAAACAGGTTGATCAGCATGCCAAAAAAGGCTACTTCCTGCTTAACCACCGTACCCATTGACACATAAATGAGGTTTTGCTTTTGGGGCGCAGGCTCAGGCTGCGTGGGGTAACCCACCCAGTGGTGGGTAGGGCCAAACAACTGCCTGCCGGGCTGAAAGCACCCTTCAATAAACAGCAGGTTTAAATCTGCCGTATTGATGTAGGCATCCCAAATATTGGGTTTGGCCCGCAGGCCCAGCCTTTTATACAACTGGCTGCTTTTGCGCATATAAGTAAGCGCCTCGTGCACGTGGTTCAGGGGCTGGCTGTGTGCCGTTTGCTGTTCCCTGAAAAAGGGCAGCATAATGCGCTCATCTAACACAAAGGTGGTGTAAAACGCTACATGCGGGAGGCCGCATGCCTTGGCCACCAGCTTGCCCCACAGGGCCAGGTGCGAGTGAATGATCAGGGCCGGGGCCTCACGCTTCACCTCCTGCACCAGAAAATCAGCAATGCTGCTGGCCGCCCCCACCAGTATTTGAGCAAACTCAAAATAAGAGGTGGTGCTGGTAATGGTGTCAGAATAATGCCCCTGAAATGAAGAAGGGTACGGCCTGAACTGCACATGCTGGCGCGGGCGCTCGCCATACTCAGCCGTATTGTAATACACCACTTCGTAGCCATCAATACACAGCTGCTCAAGTACAGGCAGTAAGGAGTTATGCACGCTTACTGAAGGTAGCGCAAAAAAGAAAACCTTCTTCATAATAAATTACCGTTTGGCGTTAGCTTACTACTTTTGTTTCAAGCTTTTGCTGCACAAAGCCAATTAATGTGGCCACGTTACTGAACAACTGGGCGTTAATTTCAGTCTCGTCAAAGCTAATGTCAAAGCTGTTTTCAAGGGCTACAATAAAGTTAATGATAGAAATAGAGTCAAGCCCCAGGCCACCGTCATACAGCGGCACCTCGTCGGTAATATCTTCCCGGCGCAGGTTGGCGTCTAATTCTTCAGTTAAAATAGTGATGATTTTTTCTCTGATAAAGTCAGTACCTTCCATGATTTTTTACTTTATAGTTTGATTATACATGTAATGAAACTTCTTGTTGATTGCCGGCATATTTCCTGGCAATAGCCAGGCGGTCGGGCTTGCCGTTTTTCAGTTGCTCAAGCGCCGCTACCACCAGTATGGCATCTGGCTGCAGGTGCCGCTCAATATGCTGCCTGGCCTGTGCCAGCAGGGCCTCGCCGGTATCGGTGGCGCCCTGGCGCAGCTCTACCACGGCCAGCACCTGGCCCTCGGGCCCATTGGCCACGGCTATGGCCTGGCCCACCTGCGGTAACTGCACCTTTAGCTGCAACTCTATCTCTTGCAGGGCCACCAAAAAGCCTGAACGGTTAATGCAATGGTCTAACCGGCCCAGCACAATAAACCGGCCCTGGTTATTTATGGTACCGTTGGCTGGGCCGTTGGCCTGGCCCAGGTCTTTGGTATGGTACCAGCCCTGGGTATTTCTGGGTATTTTAAGGCCGGTGTGGTCAACATAATGTTCAAAAGCAAAGGGGCTTTTGCACAATATTTCGCCCTTGCCCTGGCTGGCCACCTTTACCGCCACCCCGTTTAAGGGTTGTAGCCAGGTGGCTTTTTGCCGGGCCTGTATGGCAGGCTGTGGCCTCGACACGGCAATGGCCCCAAACTCGCTAGAGCCATACAGGTTTACTATAGCGCCCACTTTTTGCTCAAAGTTGGCTGCCGTCAGGGCATCCAGCTGCTCGCCCGCGCTTATGTACACGCAGGGCCCGGCCATATTCTTTTTGAGCTGCATAAACATGCGGCATATGGCAGGGGTAATCAGGGCGTAGTTGGGCTGGTAGCCCAGCACCCCCTGCATTAGTTTAATAATATTGCTTTT
>CAZXTW010000253.1:0-8180 GCA_964643525.1 uncultured Roseivirgaceae bacterium | reverse complement strand
TGTACCCTACCTCTCGGGCAGGCAGCTCTATGCCACCGTGCAACACAAAGGCGGTAAAATGTACCCTATACAAAACGGCCGCCACAACGACCTTGACACCTTTGATGCCTTTCGTAAGGCACTGGCCCAGCTGCTGCAATAATAAGTTGTGTTTCATATTTCTGGCTTACCTTTGTGCAGTTGTGAACGAATGTTGCAGCATATATGGAAGTGACCGCAGAGAATAAATTGAAGAAGCTAATCGTTGTGGGCGACCGGGTACTGATTCGCCCCCGCAAACAGACAGAAAAAACCAGCAGTGGCCTGTATTTGCCACCTGGCGTACGCGAAAAAGAAAAGATACAGAGCGGCTACGTAATAAAAGCAGGGCCCGGTTACCCCATACCTATGCCTACCGATGAAGATGAGCCCTGGAAAGAGGCCGATGAAAAGATTAAATACATACCCTTGCAGGCTAAAGTGGGCGATTTAGCCATCTTTATTCAAAAAGGTGCTGTTGAGGTACAATACGAAAACGAAAAGTTCTTTATTGTACCCCAATCGTCAATACTCATGCTTGAGCGGGAAGAAGATCTGTAGCATCACCCATAGCCCTACTTGCCTTCAAGCAGTTGGGCCATTTCTTTGGCAAAATAAGTTAAAATAATGCTGGCCCCTGCGCGCTTAATACTCAGCAGGCTCTCCTGCATGGTGGCAGGCCCATCAAGCCACCCTTTTTCGGCCGCAGCCTTTACCATTGCATATTCACCGCTTACATTATAAGCAGCAATAGGCAGCATGCTGTGGTCTTTCAGCAGTTTAATCACGTCTAAATAAGCCAGGGCAGGCTTTACCATTAAAAAGTCGGCCCCTTCTTCTGTATCCAGCTCGGCTTCGCGCAGGGCTTCGGTCTGGTTGGCAGGGTCCATCTGGTACGTCTTCTTATCGCCGGCTTTCGGGGCTGAATCAAGCGCATCACGGAAGGGCCCATAAAAAGCACTGGCATACTTGGCCGAGTATGACATAATGCTAACCTGTTCAAAATCAAAATCATCAAGCACCATGCGCAGGTAATTCACCCGGCCGTCCATCATATCAGAGGGGCCAATAATATCAGCGCCAGCCTGTGCCTGGGCCAGGGCCATTTTGCCCAGTACCTCCAGCGTTTCATCATTCAAAATCTGGCCATTCTCTACAATGCCATCGTGTCCATCACTGCTGTAGGGGTCCATGGCCACGTCGGTCATAATTGTAGCCTGGGGCAGCTGCCGTTTAATCTCGGCAATAGTGCTCAGGTACAGTCCTTCAGGGTTATAGCTTTCGGTGGCGTACTTATCCTTCTTTTCATCTGCAATGGCCGGAAACAACGCAAAAGTATGCAGGCCCAGCTCCAGGCAGTCAGCAATTTCCTGAAGCAGCAAGTCAGCACTGTAGCGGTAAATGCCAGGCATCGAGGCTACTTCTACCTTTTGCTGCTGCCCTTCAATTAAAAACAAAGGGAAAATAAAATCTTTGGTTGAAAGGCGGGTCTCTTCAACCATGGCCCTTATGGTGGCACTTTTACGGTTACGGCGGGGTCTTATTTGCATGGCAGATGGGGTATTGGCCCCGAAGCAGGCCTTCGGGGCGTGGTATTGGTCAAGTAGTTGCGTTAGGCCTGGTGGGCCATAATGGTGCGCTCAATAATATCGCAGCACTCGTGCAGTTGCTCTTCAGTAATAATTAGCGGCGGCGCAAAGCGGATGATGTTGCCATGTGTGGGCTTGGCTAAAAGGCCGTTTTCTTTCAGCTCCATGCAAATGTTCCAGGCTGTTTCGCTTTCTTCAGTATCATCAATTACAATGGCGTTAAGCAGGCCTTTGCCGCGCACCAGGGTTACCAGCGCGCTCTTTTCAACCAGCTGCTGCATCCTGGCCCTGAACAACTGGCCCAGCTTTTCGGCATTTTCAGCCAATTGCTCGTCTTTCACTACATCAAGTGCAGCAATGGCTACAGCGCAGGCCAGTGGGTTGCCACCATAGGTAGAGCCATGCTCGCCGGGCTTGATACACAGCATAACCTCATCGCTGGTCAACACGGCCGAAACAGGAAACACCCCACCACTCAGTGCTTTGCCCAGCACAAGTACATCTGGCTTAAACTCTTCATGGTCACAGGCCAGCAGTTTGCCTGTACGGGCAATGCCTGTCTGCACCTCATCAGCAATAAACAGCACATTATACTTCTGGCACAGGGCATGGGCAGTACTTAAATAGCCCTGGTCAGGCACTACCACGCCAGCTTCGCCCTGAATGGGCTCTACCATAAAGGCAGCCACATTCACATCTTTAAGGGCTTCTTCCAGCGCATCTAAATCATTATAAGGTATAATTTCAAAGCCTGGCATAAATGGGCCAAAGCCTTTATAGCTGCTGGGGTCGGTGCTGCTGCTAATGGCGCTCATGGTGCGGCCCCAAAAGTTGCCAGAGGCAAAAATAACCTTGGCTTCATTTTCAGGAACGCCCTTTTTAGTGTAAGCCCACTTACGCGCCAGCTTAATGGCCGTTTCGCCACCTTCAACGCCGGTGTTCATGGGCAACACCTTATCATAACCAAAGTACTCACACATATACTTCTCATACTTACCAAGCACATCATTATAAAATGCGCGCGAAGTAAGGGTAAGCTTGCTGGCCTGTTGGGTCAGGGCATCAATAATGCGTGGGTGGCAGTGCCCCTGATTTACGGCACTGTAGGCTGATAGAAAATCGAAATAACGCTTACCTTCAACATCCCAAAGGTAAACACCCTCACCACGTGACAATACTGCGGGCAGGGGGTGGTAATTGTGTGCTCCGTAGCGGTCTTCCAGGGCAATAGCCTGCTGGCTTGAAGTAATGCTTTCTACCATCATAGCATTTGGGTTTTTGATCTGTGTTCCTGATAATGACTGCAAATGTAGCAAATTAACTTAGGGGCCAAAACAGCTTAAATGGGGCGCAGGGGGCCAGTTTGGGCGTGTTCTATGCAAAACATGGGTTTAAACGGCCTATTGCTTGTTTCTTTTTAAAAGCAGGGGGTTTGATGTTTAAAAAATAATCATGATCTTTGCAATCCTGTTTTGAAAACTGACAATAAATAATATCATGGCAAGAGTTTGTCAAATCACTGGTAAGAAGGTACAGGTGGGCAATAACGTGTCGCACGCTAACAATAAAACTAAAAGAAAGTTTTATCCTAACCTGCACAAAAAGCGTTTTTACATTCCTGAAGAAGATGCGTGGATCACCCTCAAGGTATCTACCACTGCGTTGCGTACCATTAACAAAAATGGTATAACCGCCGTATTGAAAAAGGCTCGTCAAAACGGCAATACATTAATCTAATCACCACTGAACACCTATGCAGGTGCCTGCCGGTTGCTACCGTGCCCTGGCACTGCTCTATAAATAAGCGTTAAAATGGCAAAGAAAGGCAACAGAGTACAGGTAATATTAGAGTGTACCGAACACAAAGAGTCGGGCCAGCCAGGCACCTCGCGCTACATTACTACCAAAAACCGGAAAAATACCCCCGGTCGTATGGAGTTAAAGAAATACAACCCTATCTTGAAGAAGTATACTGTACACAAAGAAATTAAATAGTCATGGCTAAGAAAACAGTAGCATCACTGCAAAAAGGAGAAGGTAAAAACTTTTCGAAGGTGATCAGAACTGTGCGTTCTGAAAAAACCGGCGCGTACATCTTCAAAGAAGAAATGGTACCCAACGATAAGGTAAAAGAAGTTTTAAGCAGAAAGTAAGCCTTTTTTACCATACAGCATCACATGAAAGTCCCGTTTTAAGGGGCTTTTTTGTTATATTTCGATCCGAAATAACGACACAACATGGGAATTTTCGATCGCTTTGCCAAAAACAAAAAAGAGTCGCTCGACAAGGGGCTTGAAAAATCTAAAACTAACTTTTTCTCGAAGCTCGGTAAGGCGATTGTTGGGAAATCTAAGGTAGATGAAGACGTACTTGACGACCTGGAAGAAATTCTCATTACTTCTGATGTGGGCGTTGAAACCACCATTAAGGTAATACAGCGTATTGAAGAGCGCGTAGCCCGTGACAAATACCTGAACACGGCTGAGCTGGATACCATTTTGCGTGAAGAGATAGCCTCACTACTTGAAGAAAACAACACGCAAGACTATCAGGATTTTGTAGTGCCCAGCGGCAAAAAGCCCTACGTAATTATGGTAGTAGGTGTTAACGGTGTAGGCAAAACCACCACTATAGGCAAGCTTTCAGCCCAGTTTAAAGACCGAGGCAAAAAGGTAGTACTGGGTGCTGCCGATACCTTCAGGGCTGCCGCGGTAGACCAGCTAAAGCTTTGGGGTGAACGTGTTGGCGTACCAGTAGTTTCGCACGGCATGAATACCGACCCCGCCTCTGTGGCCTTTGACGCAGTTAAGGAAGGTATAGACCAGCAGGCTGATGTTGTGATTATTGACACCGCCGGCCGCCTGCACACCAAGGTAAACCTCATGAACGAGCTGTCTAAAATTAAGCGCGTAATCCAGAAGTTTGTACCAGATGCCCCCCACGAAGTAATGCTCGTACTTGACGGCAGCACAGGCCAGAACGCCCTGATTCAGGCCAAAGAGTTTACTAAAGCTACTGATGTTACCTCGCTGGCCATTACCAAACTGGATGGTACTGCCAAAGGTGGCGTAGTAATAGGCATATCAGACCAGTTTAAAATACCTGTGAAATACATTGGTGTAGGTGAAAAAGTAAACGACCTGCAGGTATTTAACAAAATGGAGTTTGTTGATTCACTATTCAACAACAAAAAAGCCAAAGCTTCTTAAGCAGTTATAACTGCTAACCCTTCTTGCTGGCCGTGAGGCTTAGCGCCCGGCACTTCTCAGTTCGGCCTTGCGGTCATAAATTACACGGCCTCGCTCGTCCCACTCTTTCATTACAAAAGGTTTAAAGCCCTTGGCAAAGGGGGTTTCAGGGTTTTTGTACTGTATTTGTCGCTTGCGCCGGCGGCTACCTTCATAATACTCCGTCCAAACGCCCACCTTTTGCCCAAACTTATACTCACCCATGGCCCCAATACGGCCGTTTTCATGAAAGTAATAATAATAGCCTTCACGCTCGCCAAACTCTACCGGTATAATCTCCTTCAGCTTCTGGCGGTCGTCATCCCAGTATGCCACTAACGACTCTCTGGGCCAGCCTTTGTAGTACTTTTCCTTATCAAGCAAAATATCCTTCTTGTCAAGGCGCATCCAGCGGGCGTGCTTCATGCCCTTATAAAAAATACCTTCTTCTAATATCTGCTCATCGCCCAGCTTTTTCTGGTAAGGGCCGTGCAGCAGCACCCCATACTTCTTATCTATCTTGCGTGATTTTATAATCTGCTTCTTCTTAAAGCTGTACCAGTAAATGTCACGTACGTAGGGGTCTGGCTCTTCAAAATCTTTGATATAATAAAAAAACTCCAGGATAACATTCCTGCCCCGTGAAGTTTTCACAAAGCCCCGCTTGGTTTTAATACCATAAAACACCTTCTTCTTACGCTTCTTCTTCTTAGGCTCAACAGTAGGCTCTTCTTCCTCAGCTTCAAGGTCAATCGTAAGCGGGGTATCATAAGCTACGTCAAGCGTAAAGGGCTCTTCTTCTACTTCATCATCCTGGGCCAGCACTGGGGTGTGCCAAAAAGTTAAGCTTGCCAGGCACAGGCACAACAATACATGAGGGTACTTGGTAAACTGCATGGTGGCTTGGTCGGGGTTCATTCAGACTAAACGTAAATATGTTTAAAAAATTGCGATTCCACAAAACAACAAGGCCCTGCATCAGCAGGGCCTTGGTATGTTATACTATTTTAATGATCTACTTGCATGGCCCACATCGTTGGGCCGTTTAAGAACGGCCTTTGGCCACGATCATTATTAACTATTCATTGTTAATTATCAATTCAACTTTATGTTGTTGCAAGCTCTACAGAGCGGTTAATGAACTTGGCCAGCTCTTCGCCAGTAAGCAGGCCTTGGCTCAGCAGGGCCAGGTCGTAGGCCTGGCGGGCCAGCTCTTCTTTGCGCTCGGGCTTCTTGGCATTTAAAATCTTCTGGGCCAGGGCGTGGTTGCCGTTAATCGTTACATTCAGGCTGTTTGGCATATTGCCCATCATAGGCATGCCGCCACCGCCCAGCTTGGCCATATCGTTCATGCGGCGCATAAACTCGGCCTGCGTAATGGTTACGGGCATATCGTCAGTAGCCAGGGGCTCCACGCTAATGGCATGGCCGGTAACCACCTTCTCGTATACCTCCTTCAGCTTCTCTACCTCTTTCTCGCTCAGAATCTCCTCTTGCTTCAGGTCTTTATCAATAATCTTATCCATCAGCTCGGCATCCACTCGCTTAATGCTCACCTTCTCCAACTTACTCTCAAGTGTATTAATAAAGTGGTTGTCAAGCGGCCCGTCAAGCACCAGTACATCATAGCTACGCTTCTTGGCAGCCTCTACATACGTATGCTGCTGCTGTGCATCTGTAGTATACAGGTAAACCGTGCTCTCGTTCTTATCAGTCTGGTTCTCCTTCACGTGCTCCTGATACTCCTCAAAAGTATAGTGCTTACCGTCAGTATTTGTCAGCAGGGCAAAATTCTTGGCCTTGTCATAAAACTTATCTTCGCTAATCATGCCGTACTTCACAAACAGACCAATGCTCTCCCATTTTTGATCAAAATCATTGCGGTCTTTCTTATACAGCTCGTTCAGCTTATCGGCCACCTTCTTGGTCACATAATTGTTGATCTTTTTCACGTTGCTATCGGCCTGCAAAAAGCTGCGCGATACATTCAACGGAATATCGGGCGAGTCAATCACCCCGTGCAGCAGCATTAAAAACTCAGGTACTACATCTTTCACCTCGTCGGTAATAAACACCTGCCGAGAGTATAGCTGTATCTTGTTTTTTTGCTGCTCAAACTGGTTATTCACCTTCGGGAAGTACAAAATACCCGTCAGGTTAAAGGGGTAGTCAACATTCAGGTGTATCCAAAACAGGGGGTCTTCACTAAAAGGGTATAGCTCCTTATAAAAGCTCAGGTAATCTTCATCGGTCAGGTCGCCGGGCGATTTGGTCCAGATAGGCGCCGTATTGTTAATAATACGGGGCTTGCTAACCGTTTTGTACTTGGTTTTGCCTTCTTCGTCTTCACCGTCTTCTACACGCTCGTCGGTAGTGCCAAACTCAACAGGTACAGGCAAAAACTTGCCGTACTTATCAAGAATGCCCTTCAGCTTAAACTCATCAAGAAACTCCTCAGACTCTTCATTAATGTGCAGAATAATATCAGTACCGCGTGTTTCGCGTGTGCCATCGTTAATCTCAAACTCGGTGTTGCCGTCGCACACCCATTGGGCGGCCTGGGCACCTTCCTGGTATGACAGCGTCTGGATCTCTACCTTATGGGCTACCATAAAGGCTGAATAAAAGCCCAGGCCAAAGTGGCCAATAATCTGCTGGCCGTCTTCTTTGTCTTTGTATTTCTCTAAAAACTCAGTAGCGCCAGAAAAGGCAATCTGATTAATGTATTTTTTAATCTCCTCGGCGGTCATCCCTATGCCTCGGTCACTAACCGTAATGGTTTTTGCTTCTTTATCGAAGGCTACTTCTACCTTCAACTCGCCCAGGTCACCCTGAAACTCGCCCATAGCAGCCAGGCGGCTCAGCTTCTGGGTGGCATCTACAGCGTTGCTGACCAATTCACGCAGAAAAATCTCGTGGTCGCTGTATAAGAATTTCTTAATGATCGGGAAAATGTTCTCGGTATGGATTGAAATAGTACCTTTTTCAGCCATGGTTATGCAAAATTTTAGGTGGTTTCTTCTGTTGATTGATGAATTGGGCTGAACAAAGTCCGTTCCACCCCTACCAATGGCCATAAAATGGCAGGTAACCTGACAGACTGGCAGCGGCAACACCAGTTTCAACTACGCCTAAGCCCCAGAAGGCCCGCCAGCAGCGTGACAAAAAAGCAGTATTTAATTGGTAATGACCAGTTGACAATTGAGAATGAGAAGGGCTGGACAACAAATAACTACCAGTGGTGAATGAATAGGTTCAGGCACTGAATAAATAATAATGAACAATGAATAGAGTGAGCGTACTATTACAATACTTGTTTTATTTTAGCAATCATAAACCAACCCAA
>CAZXTW010000252.1:0-8200 GCA_964643525.1 uncultured Roseivirgaceae bacterium | reverse complement strand
CGGCGGTTGATACAGAACGACTTGAAATCATGGCCCGCGATGGTTTAAAATTTACCCGGCTGGCCCCTCGACAGGCTGGCCGCAGCCGAAAAATAGGTGCTACCGAGTGGACTGACTTGCACCATGGTAAGGTAGATCCACGCCGCCCTTACCTGTGCAACCTGCCTTCTGGCAATACCATTGCCATTTTCTTTTATGATGGCGGCATTGCCCAGGACGTAGCCTTTAACAACCTGCTGGCCAATGGCAAGCACTTTGCTGATAGGTTAATTGCCGGCTTTGGCGATACCAATGGCGAGCCACAGCTGGCACATATTGCCACCGATGGTGAAAGTTACGGCCACCACCACCGCCATGGCGATATGGCCCTGGCCTATTGCCTTGATTACATTGTAAACAACGGCAAGGCCCGCATTACCAACTATGGTGAGTACCTTGACTTGTTCCCGCCTACACATGAGGTTGAAATCATTGAAAACAGCTCGTGGAGTTGCGTACATGGCGTTGAGCGGTGGCGCTCAAACTGCGGATGCAACACGGGTGGCCGCCCCGAATGGAACCAGGAGTGGCGCAAGCCCCTGCGCGATTCTCTTGACTGGCTGCGCGACCATGCCATCATTCACTATGAAGAGCAGGCCGCCCAATACCTGACAGACCCATGGGCCGCACGCAATGATTTTATTGACGTGATCTTGTCAAGAACTGATGAAACGCTTAGCAACTTTTTACAAAAGCATGCCAAGCGTGAATTAGGCCGCAAAGACACCATAAACGTATTGCGCCTGCTAGAAATGCAGCGCAATGCAATGCTCATGTTTACCAGTTGTGGTTGGTTTTTTGATGAAGTATCGGGCATTGAAACCACACAAATAATGCAATACGCCGCCCGAACCATACAGCTGGCCGAGCAAACCGCCAATGTAGAGCTGGAGAAGGAGTTTCTGGAGCGGCTTGGAGAAGCCAATAGCAATATTCCTGAGCATATTGATGGGGCCAACATTTACCGAAAATTTGTAATCCCCACACGGCTTGACCTTACCCGGGTTGGTATGCACTATGCCATTGCCTCGTTGTTTGAAGAGTACCCCGAAAAGCTTGACATATTTAACTATGTGGTAGAAAGCATCTTTTTTGACCGGGTTGAAGGTGGCATACAGCGCCTGGCTATTGGCAAAGCCATTGTAAAGTCAAAAACTACCTACTCTGAAAAAGAGTTTAGCTTTGCCGTATTGTACATTGGCCAGCACAACATTATTGGCAACATTGCCAAGAAAATGAGTGATAGTCAGTTCATCAGGATGCACCTTGAAATTACTGACGCCTTTAAAGAAAGCCGCATTGGCGATGTGATTGGCATTATGCAGTCATACTTTGGCGAAGACAAATACACCATTTGGCATTTGTTTAAAGATGAGAAGCGTAAGGTAATGCAGCAGCTGATGAAAGAAAACCTTGAAGCGGTAGAGACCACCTTCAGGCGCATGGTTGACCGCGATTACCAGCTGCTAAATGCCATGAAGAACGACAATATACCCGTGCCGCGGCCATACCGTGCTTCTATGGAGTTTATCTTAAATGTTGACCTGCTGAAATACCTCAACAGTGAGACCATGAACATCAGAAAGCTGCAGCAGTTGGTAAGCCAGTTCAAAACCTGGGATGCCCACCTTGAAGACACCCCCAAGGTAAGCCATGTGGCGGGTGAAAGCATACACCACCTGATGCACCAGATTGGCAAAGACAAGCACAATGTTGAAACCGTCAAAACGCTGAACCAGCTGTTTGGCCTGCTGGATTCAATGGGTATACACCCAGAGCTAAGCCAAAGCCAAAACCTTTACTTTTCTATTGCAGCACAAAACGGAAAAGCCGACCCCAACCACCTGCCCACCAATGAGTGGCAGCGTGAATTTAGCCTGTTGGGCAAAAACGTTGGGGTTAAGTTGGCCTAGCGAGGTTACGTATTAAAATAGTACTATTGAAATAGCTAAAATGGTAGCCACAGCATAAATGGCTACCATTATTTTTTTTGCCATTTGCAATCGTTTGCGAAGTCGTTTTCGTTATTCTTTTACCAATTCAGCACCCTCCGAACCATGGTATTTTGATGATTTTTTATTATTATTGATTTGCTTTAAAATATTGTCAAAGCCTTTCATGGCGCCGATAACTTGTCAATTTAAGCTGAAAACAACTACCTAACTGAAATTTGATTTCGAGTACCAGATAGAAAAACTACAATCCAAACTTATCTATATGAGAAAAATTGACAATACTATTAGACTCATCCTGCTCTGTTGCACGTTGGTGTTTCTGCAAGCTTGCGGAGACGACGAGATTCCGCAGAACTCGCCTACACCACAGCAGCCAGATCAGACTGCTCCCGGGTTGTCATCACTTACAATAACTCCTGCTAATGCCACATTTGGTGATACCGTCACTGTTTCGGGCACTTTCTCTGATGATGAGGGCCTCGGCCAGATAGACATTAACGTAATTGATCAGGTGCCTTCGCTGCTCTTAGATACTACCATTAACCTAAGTGGCACTGAGCAAACCATTTCTTTTGATCTAATTATACCTTTCAGGTCTACCTCTAGGGGTGGCCAGGTGTTAATTGAGGCCATCGTAACAGATGCTGCCGGCAATACTACCCTTGATGAAAACCAGGCGTTTGCCATTGCACGCCCCACCATAGATGCCATGTACCTGCATACCAATGGTACGGCTACTGCCATGACAGGCACTGGTGCCAACGGCTGGGAGCTAACGGTTGACCTTGCCAATGCCCAGGAGTACCGCTTTGCTACTACGGCAGATAGTTCGGGCTTTGTTTGGGGTGCTAACCCTGATGTACCCGGTGCTGCGCTTCTTAATAGCGCTGCCAACTTTGTGAATGAAGATGTAAGCTCAAGCTTTGTAGTTAACTTCAATGACTCTACCTTCGAGGTAGGCACTGCACTGGCTACTTTTGATGAGATTTACCTGTTGGGTAATTTCAACGGTTGGGGCAATGGCCGCCCTGAAGACCTGATGACCAAAGTGGGTGACCATGACTGGATCATTACCACTGACTTTAGCGGCCCAGACAATGTGCCTATTACCGATGTACTGTTCAAATTTGTTGATGCTAACAACTTTGGCGGTATTGACTGGGGTGATAACGGAGCCGATGGCATTGCCGACAGAGGCGGTGACAATATTAGCCCCGGTGTTGATGTTACGCCGGTAACCATCGAGTTTAACGACCTCACAGGCGTTTATTCTGTCTCTACCATAGCTAAAAACTTTGCAGAGTTGTTTGTATTGGGTGCGCACAATGGCTGGGGCAACGGTGGCCCAGAAGATGCCTTTGACCTGATTGACAACAATACCTGGCGCACCACCATAGTATTTACTGAAGATAACCAGGAGTTTAAAATTGTAGATGGCCCCAATTTTGGTGGTGCTGACTTTGGTGATGATGAAAATGACGGTATAGCCAACCCGGGCCCTGGCGGTGGCAACATTGCACCTGGTTTGCCTACAGGTACCTATGTATTTACATTTAATGATGCCTCGCTGGCCTATTACTTCAGCACGGTAAACCACAATGACATTTACATCTTAGGTGCCCACCAGGGGTGGGGCAATGGCCAGCCAGAAGACCGCATGCGTGTGGTAGGCCCAAGCAACTGGCAATTAGAAGTAACCTTTACAGGTGACTCTGATGAGTTTAAATTCGTTGATGGTCCAGACTTTGGCGGTGCCGACTGGGGTGATAATGAGCCAGACGGTGTGGCCGATCCAGGCCCCGGTGGTTCAAACATTGGCTTGCCAGGCCCGGCAGGTACATACACCGTTACCTTTGACGATGCTACTTTGCAATACACTATCAATCAATAATCCCATTCGTTAGAAGTTACTTTCACAAAAAGCCCATCTTGGGCTTTTTGTGTTTTAGGCTATTGCTATTACCCACTAGTACTAACCAACACAACCCATTGTACCTATGAAAGCACTTTTCTTGTTCGGTTGCCTCTGTACCTTTTCGGCTACAGCCCAGACCATTAGCTTTAGTGATATTACCAACAGTGCTGGCATAGGCAGCGTGGCAGTAAACAGCGGGGTGGCCTTTGCTGATTATGATAATGATGGCGATGACGATGTGTATGTATCTGTGTTAAGTGATAAGCCCAACAAGCTGTACCAAAACCTGGGTAACAATACCTTTATGGAGGTAAGCGGCACCACAGGCGCTGCTTACAACGGCAGCACCCTGGCCAGCGTCTGGGGTGATGTGAACAATGACGGCCACATTGATTTATACCTGGGTAACTCTCAGCAACCCAATATTTTATACCTCAATAATGGCAACGGTACCTTTACTGACATTACTGCTACCGCTGGCGTGGCTGATGGTGGCCAGCCCCGTTCAGTACTAATGGCCGATGTTGATAACGACGGCTTTTTAGATATATACGTAGCCAACCTGGCCGCCCCCAATGTGTTGTACCGCAACAATGGCGACCTGACTTTTACCGATGTAACCGAGGCCAGTGGTGCCACTGACGACCAGATTGCCATGGGCTCTATATTTTTTGATTATGATAATGATGGCGATCAGGACCTGTACCTGACCCACGATGCCCGCCAGGCTAATATTCTGTATCAGAATGACGGTACCGGCCACTTTACTAATGTAGCCGCCAGCGCTGCCAGCGCGCCCCATGCGAACGACAGCGGCACACGGCCGAGGTAGAGCGCCGTCTCGTGTCCCAACGCGGCTCCGGCCACGGCGCCCGCCAGGTTCGCCGCCATCAACCAGCCGACGCTCTGAGGGGTCGCTCCACGCCGCGCCGCGGCAACGTGCAGAAGCAGCGGCAGGAACAGCCCCTGCACGAAGGCAACGACGCCGATGGCCGTGACGGCGACGGCACCGGCAAGAAGGCTCCCCGGCCAGCGGCTGGCGCTCTGCAGCAAGGCCAGCTCCAGGGCGCCGGGCAGCACCAGCGACAAGAGCGCAAGGCCGCCGAGGAGCCTGCGGTGCGAGGTGCGCAGATGCCCAGCTGCGTACGCGCCGAGGGCCCAGCCGGCCACGAAGACAGCCAACCCGATCGCACCGGAGCGCCCGTAGCCGAGCGCGAGCCCCGCGCTCTCGATCAAGAGCACCTCGAGCGCCAGCCCGGCGGCGCCGGCCAGGGCCGCGGGCAGCGCGAGGATCAGGTGACCGAAACGTCGCCCTGCGCCAGGGCCTCCCACGCCTCCTCCGGGCTCGCCGCGGTGACCAGCGCCTCGCGCACGCTGTCGCGCCCGAGGACGCGAGCGATGTCCGCCAGCGTACGGATGTGCAGGAGCTTCTTGGGGCGCGGGATGACGAGCAGCACGACCAGCCGCGTCGGCTGTCCGTCGATGCTGTCGAAGGTCAATCCCTCCTCGCGACGCACGATGCCGAGACAGGCGACGACGTCCTCGACCTCGTCGACGGCAGCGTGCGGGATCGCGATGCCGTGCTCCATGCCGGTCGACATCGAACGCTCGCGCGCCAGGACGGCGTCGCTGATCGCGACCGCCTCCGCTTCGCCGACGTGCTCGCGGGCGACCAGGTGCTGCACGAGCGCACGGATCGCCTCCCACTTGTCAGCGGGCTCGAAGTCCACGAGGAGATCGGCCGGTTGGAAGAGCTCGCGCAGCTGCATGAGCGGCAGAGTGTAGCGGGAGGCCGATTCGATTGCCCACCTCGTGCCGGTCCGGCGCCCGGCGGATGCCCGTGCCAAGCACCCGCCGACGCGAGCGCGGGGAGCGGGCTGGAGTCGGCCTGGGCGCCCAGGCCGGCCCCGGTATGGCTCGGGAACGGCGCGGGCACGGCTCGGGCAGGCCGCCCTCCGCTCGACACGACAGCGCTGCGCCGCCGGCTCTCTGCCGAGCGGACGAGCGCCCCGCGCGCAGCTAGCCGGCCTGACGCGTCCGGGTCTCTTCGGGAGCGGCCTTCGAGGAGCTGGCCTGGGCCTCGGGCACGCGGGTGCCGCCGAGCCCCAGCGTCTTGCCCCGCAGGAGGGCCGCGAGGCCGACGAAGCCGGAGAACAGCGCGCCCATCTTGGCCTGGCCCAGGAGCTCGGCGTTCATGGGGAAGGCCGCGGCCGCCACGAACAGCGCCACGGTCAGCCCCAGCGCCGCGATGAAGCCCGCGACGATCAGCTCCTTGATCCCCATGCCGTCCGGCAGCGAGAGACCGATCTTGTCGGCGAGGACCGAGAGCAGCGTGATACCGACCGTCTTGCCGACGATCAGCGAGGCCAGGATGGTCCAGGTCATCGGACCGATACCGGCGAACTCGACGCCGGCGTTGGCGAAGGCGAAGAAGAACAGCCCGAAGTCGACGAACAGCTTCAGCTGGTGCTCGAACTCGTGCAGGGCCGAGCTCTCGGCGGCGTGGCCCGCGGCCAGCGCCTGGGCCGCCTCGTCCTGCTCGTTGAACATGCCCGTGTCGCGCTTGGGTCCGGGCAGGAAGGGCACGACGAAGACCAGGGCCAGGGCCGGGTGCAGGTTGGCCAGGATCAGGCCGCCCCACGCCAGCGGGCCGGCGAAGACGATGTAGGGCACCCAGGTCTTCACCCCCATCTTGCGCATGGCGAAGGCCAGGGCCATGGCGGCCGCGACCAGGCCCAGGTACTCAGGATGCGCCGGGTGCGACGGGTCGCCGTAGAAGACGGCGATGATCACGAGGCCGATCGCGTCGTCGGCGACGGCCAGCAGCAGGAGGAAGTTGATCGCGGGGTGCCCGCGCCCGAAGACCGTACGTGCGACGAGCCAGGCGAGAGCGATGTCGGTGGCCGTCGGAATGCCCCATCCGCGGCCGGTCAGCTCCGCCTGTTCGGCCGGGTACATGCTGCTGGTCAGCATGATGATCGCGAAGAACACGCCGACCGGCCCCACGACGCCGCCGACGGTGCCCATCAGCGGGTTCATGGCCTTGCGGATCGGATTGAGGCTGCCCCCGGGGAGCGCGGCCTCCACGATCTCCTTCGCGGCAATCCCGAAGAACAGCACCATGAAGATGTCGTTCACCAGGAAGTGAAGCGTGATGTGGTGACCGAAGATCGTCGCGTGCGTCAGCTCGCCGTCGACGATGTGGTGGTAGGCCTCGGGAAAAAGATTCGCGACCGCCAGAGCGACGAATACGCCTGCGATCAGGGGGATCGAGAACTCCTGGAGGAAGTTGACGATGCCTTTGCGCTCGCTGCTCACGGAGGGACCTTTCGGAAGGGGGCCGGGGGAGGCCGCGCAAGGATGCCCATGGCCCGGGGGGACGACAACTGTTATTCGATGCCAGCGCGCGAGTTGCGACCGGGTCGAGGCGAGCACCGACGGTCTGCTCGGGGGGCCTAGGCCTCCATCGTCCCCATCCCCCGCCAGACTTGCCCGGACCTGGAGGGAAGAACGCGCCCCGACCATCGTCCTGAGGCACGCACCTTTGACATGGACCGGCTTTGACAGGCCGTCCCAGGCTCTCTAGATTCGCCGCCTGCCTCCCTCATGGGAGCCTCTAAACCGAGGTTCCCCAACGAGATAGCTCACGAACTGGACTCGATCCCACCGCGGACTCCGACATGCTAGCACTCCTCGCAGCACTGCCCCTCGCCCTCCCGCCCCAAGACACGGGAGAGGCCCCGCCCCCCATCCAGGAGGTGGGCCCGGACTACATTTTGAATTTCGACGAGTCCGGGGGCGCCGAGGGCCTGACCATGGAGGCCTTCGTGAAGCTGTGCGAGGAGGCCACGGGGCTCAACTTCACGTACACGGACGAGACCCGCACCCAGCTCCAGAAGCACAAGCTGCGGATGTTCGGCCAGAAGACGATCCCCAAGGGGGACTTCTTCAGCTTCTTCCAGATCATGATGGTCATCCACCAGTTCGTGACCATCAAGGTGGGCCCGCCGCACCTGTCGGTGGTGCTGGTGATCAGCCTCGAGACCCAGGAGCGCAACCAGGTCAAGCGCTCGGCGGTCTACGTCGACCCCGACGAGCTCGAGGACTACGCCGACCAGCCCGCGACGCTGATCACGACGGTCATGCACCTGCCGAACACCGACGTGCGCACGCTCTCGAACTCGATGCGCACGATGCTGACCGACGCCAACACGCAGCAGATCATTCCGGTCGGCAACTCGAACGGGCTCATCCTAACCGACGTCCGTGCGGCCGTCGTTCTGATCGCGCG
>CAZXTW010000251.1:0-8200 GCA_964643525.1 uncultured Roseivirgaceae bacterium | reverse complement strand
ACCCCCAAGCCCCTAAACCCTAAAGCCTCTTCACGTACCGAAGCAGAGGCTTAAGCAAGGGACTAAAGATAAGTCACCCCAAACACCAAACCCCCAAAGTTCCACAGGGCCTAAATCAATGCCAAATGCCTTGACGGTTACTGTTTCAGTTGCTGTGCAGCCAGTGGGGTTGCTTACTGTTACAGTATAGTTGCCAGCTTCATTAACGGTTATGGTTTGCGTGGTATCACCCGTGCTCCACATATAGGCAGTGGCCTTGTTGCCTGCATCAAGGGTAACAGGCCCGCCACACAGGTATTGTGTGCCACCAAGGCTGGTTAGCATTTCTACACATTCAGTATGGCAGTTGTAAGCGTCCATATTTACATCGCCACGGCCCTGGTAGTGGTTGTTGGTACCGTTATAGTTAAACCAGGTAGACAAACCATAGTTCGCATTTTTGCTGTTGGCTGCCAGGCCTACCTGCAGGCCGTATGTGTAGTTGCCGGGCCGATGGGTCACTACCAGCGTATCGCCAGCAAAGGCCCCTTCACCTATCAGGGTACTGGTGCGGTCAGGGTCAAAGGTGTAATAGCTCCAGGTCTGGTAATTGAGGCCGGCCTTTTGCTTTTCATCTTTAAAGCTACGCCCCATGGCACTCCATTGTGGCCAGTTGGCTTTGTTGCTAAAGTGAAAGTTAACCACCCAGCGTTTGTTGGCATCGTGCCTGTTCACAACGGTACCGGTAAGGCGGGCAGTGCCATTGGCATATTGTGCCAGGTGGCCGGTATCAGCCACAAATAAGTACTGACTGGAGGCATCAGGTATGCCTGGCAGCCAAAGGGCATGGCCGCCACCGGCAGCATCAGTAACCGTGCACACCTCAGCATCACGGGGCAGGTTACAGGCCACGGGGTCTGTATTGACATGCACCACCACAGTATCTGTAGCCGTGCAGCCATTGGCATCGGTTAGGGTAACCGTATAGGTGCCCGCTTGCGCCAGTGCTACGGTGGCTGTGCTGTCGTTGGTGCTCCAAATATGGGTGGCAGCTGTGGCAGCTGAAGTAAGCGTTAAGGTATCGCCATAGCAAATGGTGTACTCGCCGGCCAGGCCTGATTCAGGTGCTGCCAGGTAGCTTACCTCAATGCTATCAGTTAAGATGCAGCCATTGTTAAAGGTTACTGCCACAGCATAAGTGCCAGAGGTTTGTGCGGTAATGGCGGCCGTGGTGTCACCTGCCTGTCCCGGCGCGTCCGGGGTGCTCCACAGGTAACTTGTGGCCTGCTCCTGACTGGCGTTTAGCACTACAAGGTTGCTGCCATTAGCTGCAACAGCCCACTGCATGGCCGCGCGCAGCATATGCCAGGTGGCATTGGCTACAGGTTCAGCCTTTTCGTGGTACATAAAAAAGCCTACACGCCGGGCCGGGGCAGCCATGCCATTCATTAAGCCAGCCCCTTGCTCATAGGTAAAGTACATGGCTTTGTTCAAATCACCAGGTACCCAGGCCAATACCTCTGCATTGTTGTTGGGCTGGCCAAAGCGTATTTTACCTGCTGTGTTGTACACCTGTACCTGGCCCTGATAACCCGCAGCAAGTGGGTGTGTACTGTTAGCCAAAGGTAAGGTGGTGGTATTGCCCGTGGCTCCATAGTTAACATGCACTGTTTTGCCCGTCATCTGCATGTCATCATACAGGTAGCTTTCCCAGGTAATGAACGGCACTGCCGTATGGGTAAACTTAGCCCCTACTTTGCTTGAGTGCACGGTAGATGATACTACGATTAGTTGCATACCCTCAGCATGTGCTGTCTTCACTTTGTCGTCATCAACCACCACCACATCAAAACCTTCCTGCTCCATCATCTGGGCCACTTTGGCATCGCCACTGGTTAATTTAGTCTTGCCTACCACCAGTAGGGCCTGGCCGTAATAAGGCGCACCGGGGCATAGGGCAATATCCTGGCCTAAGTCTACAGTATGGCGACCAATATTTATGGTGGCTTCGCCCAGGCAACCATCAGCTGTAATTACAGCCACCGAATAGGTTCCAGGCTCAGTTACTGTCAGGGTAGCCGTGGTATCGGTTACCTTACCGGCAGCGCGCCAGTAGTAGCGGTAGGTCATGGTTGTGTCAGCAGGGCTTACGGTAGGCACCAGCGTAATGGCATCACCGGCAGCACACAGGTATTGGTCGGGGCCAAGGCTTACAGCAGGGGCTATACAATCCGGCCCACAGTCAGCATCCATATTTACATCACCACGGCCTTTGTAAGCACCGGTATAATCAAACCAGGTAGATATGCCATACCGGTTGTTCTTATCGTTGGCCCCCGTGCCTACCTGCAAGCCGTACTTATAGTTAGCCGGCCTGTGTGTGGCAAACAAGGTGTCGCCAGCAAAGGCACCCTCACCTATCAGGGTGCTGGGCACTTCAGGGTTAAAAATGTAGTAGTCCCAAAGCAGGTACTTAAGCCCCACCCTACCCTGGCTGCCTTTGTAACTGCGGCCCATGGCGCTCCATTGCTGCCAGCCTGTTTTGCCACTAAAGTGAAAGTTTACCTGCCAGCGTTTATTGGGGTCATGCTGGTTCATTACAGTGCCACTGAGTAGGGCTGTGCCATCATTAAACTGCTCAAAGCGGCCTGTATCTGCCACAAAAAAGTACCTGGCAGATGTATTGGGTATGCCGGGTATCCAAAGGGCATGCCCGCCATGGTCAGTTACTGAGCATACCTGCTCAAGGCCGCGGCACACAGCAGCATCAGTATTGTAGGTTACCACAACAGAGTCTGTAGCCGTACAGCCGTTTACATCAGTTACCGTAACTGCATAGGTGCCTGCTTCAAGTACATTTATGCTGTCTGTTGTCTGGCTCATCTGCCCTGCCCCGTCTGGGGTACTCCACAAATAGCTGGCAGCACTAGCTGCACCTGCATACAGGGTAATGAGCTCACCGGCACAAATGGCTGTATCAGGCCCCAGGTTCACCACTGGCGGGTCATAAATGGTTACCGCTACCGTATCAGTAGCTGTGCAGCCATCGGCACTGGTAATTTGTAGCCAGTAGCGGCCGCTATCGGCCACGGTAATGGTAGCCGTGGTATCGCCAGTACTCCATAAATAGTAGCCCATTTCTGGTACTGGTGCCAGGGTGGCCGTGCCGCCGGGGCATATGCCAATGTCACTACCAAGGTTAACCATTGGCTGCTCACCGGTACGTACGGTAGCCGTATCAGTGTATGAACAACCACCGGCAGTAGTAATGGTTAAGGTATAGGTGCCCGCGCTAACAGCTATGCTGGCGCTGGTGTCGCCGTTGCTCCATAAGTAACTACCTGCCAAAGGTGCCGTAAGGGTAGCCAGTTGGCCAGCACAGGCCAGCTGGTCGGGCACATTAAACACAGGCGGTGCACCTGTAGCCACATGTATGGCATCGGTGGTGCTGCACCCATTGGCATTGGTTACTGTTACTGTGTAGGTGCCCACCCGGTTTACCAGAATGGTTTCAGTAATGCTACCGGTGCTCCATTCATAAGCGGCTGCGCCACCAAGGCCTGCGGCCAGGGTAATGGTACCACCAGGGCATAAATAGGCGGTATCAACATTAGTAAGTATGGGTTGCGGCAGGGCATTCACTAGTACAGTATCGGCTCCGCTACAGCCTTCGGCATTGGTTACCTGCACGCTGTAGGTGCCCGCAGCACTAACGGTAATGGTTTGGCTTGTTTGGCCAGTGCTCCACAGGTAGGTGGCGTTGGCTACCCCAGCGTTCAATACCAGGGTGCTGCCTGCACAAAGGGCACGGTCGGCACCCAGGTCTATTGCCAGGTTGGGTGCATCGGTAATGGTAAGGGTATCACTGCCAAAGCAGCCTGTGGCAAAGGTTACCTGTACTATATAAGTACCGGCCTGGTTCACCTCAATTGTTTGGGTGGTATCTGCGGCTTGCAGTGCCCCATCAGGGGTGCTCCAGGCGTAGGTGGCGCCAGCTATGCCGGCATCCAGGGTTACTGTCTCGGCAGGGCAGCGGGTTCTGTCAGCGCCTAAATCAACCACCAACTCATCGGCCACAGTAATAGTAATGGTATCAGTACCAAAGCAGCCCTGGTTAGAGTACACTTCAACCCAAACGGTGCCGGCATTGGCCACGGTAATGGTTTGCGTGGTATCACCAGTAACCCAATTATACCTGAAGCCGGGCAGGCCTGCATCAAGCGTTACACTATCGCCAGGGCAAAGGCTCATGTCATTGCCCAAATGCACAACAATAGCATTGGTGGTGGCCACCACTACTGTATCAACTACCGTACAGCCTTGTGCGGTGGTGACGGTAAGCAGGTAGGGGCCATCTTCAAAGGCGGTAATCTGCGGGGTGGTTTCACCTGCCTGCCCCGCTCCGTTCGGGGTATTCCATTGGTAGGTAGCCCCTTCAATAGTTAGCCCGCTACCCAAAGTAACCAGCTCGCCGGGGCAGTGCGTTACGGTATCACCAAGGTTAACCTGTGGCAGGTCATAATAGCTCACTATCAGGGTATCAGTATTGGTAATGCCCTGGCCAAAGTTGGCCACTACTGTATACACCCCTGCTTCAATAACCGTGGTGGTTTGCGTGGTATCTCCGGTGCTCCACAGGTAAGTCTGGGCCCCAGCAACTGCTGTCAGTTCGGTACTGTCGCCCTGGCAAATTTGCGTGCCAGCTACCAGGCTGCCCACCACAATCAGGGTGTCATAATAGTACGACTCACACGTGCCTGTAATTACCTTCAGGGTAACTACTTTGGGGCCCAGGTCATCACCAGCATACACAATGCCCACAGGGTTTTTGTTGATTGACTGTGCGTAGATAGAGTCATTGCCAAAGCTCCATTCATACAAAGTGCCCGCTGCCTCATTGGTAGGGTTGGCAAAGAAGTTAATAGAGGTACCAGGCGTAACCACCTGCTGGCCGGGTTGCTTACCGGCAAAGTCAAAGCTAATATTGGCTTGTGCCAGCGGGTAGGTAGTAATTTTTCTGGCAAATACGCCCACCTTATCAGTAACTGTATCAGTAACGGTCAGGGTCACGTTGTATTCGCGCACGCCACTGCCAATAGCATATTGGTGGCAGGGGGCCAAATCAGTACTGGTGTGGCCATCGCCAAACTCCCACAGGTAGGTAATGTCAGTGCCCTGCGTGCTCAGGTTGGCAAAGCACAGGCCCTGGCCCTGGCAACCATTCAGAGGTTCAAAGTCAGCAATAATGCCGCTCAGGTCGGGTGGGTTACATGTAGCGTTTACCGGGTCAGTAGCAGTAACTGATACATTGACTATGCCGCGTACTTCGCGTGGCGTGGCCACCTGAATGTAATACTCAGTATTGGCTGGCATACATTCCAGTTCAAAGTACTGGTTAATGCTGTTCTGGCACTCGCCGCTGGTCATGGCATCGCAGCTGCCGTACAGCACCCGGTACTTAATGTCATTGGGCGATACAAAGAAGCCACTGGTATTCTGGAAGCTGATTTCAAACCGCAGGTTCGACTTGTCAATATCGCCCACGTTAAATTTGTACCATGACGATTTGATGCGTTGCTCATCAAACAAGGCTTCATCAAAGCTGTTCACTGAGCCTTCAAAATAGCAGCCGGTGTTGGTCAGGCCAGCCTCGCCAAAGTCATCACCCCAGCTGTGGCAGTCAATTACTAATGAGCCTGTGTATTTGGTATTTTTGGCGTTTACACTTACCGAGGCCGGGAAGCTACACAAATCGCCCTGGTTAGAAATAAGCTGTATGCGGGGCTTCACAGGCAGTGAGGTTACATAACAGCTGGTAAGTGTCATGTAATACGTACCCGTATTTAGGCAACCTTCAACCCATTGCGTGCCGCCCGCATTTACACTGTACAAAGGTATTTGGGTGAGTGTATTGGGGTTGCCAGGCTCAAGCATATGGTACAGTACAATATCCTGCCCTGACTGGTTGGCACGGGTTTGCAACGTATCTATATCATATTGCAGGCGCACCTTGCCCGATATGTCTGACTCAAACTTCCACCAGATGGTGCGGCCACAGCCGGCCTGGTCGTACTGGTCGCGCCCGGCGCAGGTATATACTGACTGTGGCCCCTCGTAAGTACCATCAGCCAGGCTTTCAACGGTTTCGCGGTTGCCCGTGCTGTTAATAGTAAAGGCATGGTGCCAGAAGTCATTTTCTGCCGGGGTAGCATCTACCGAGCGGAACTTCACGCCCACCTCTACCTGGCTCAAAGGCAGCATGGTGCCTCTGGTGCGGCGGTTGCGGCCATCAGCTGCGTAGTTTTCAACCACCACAAAGTAGCGGCGCTTAATAGAGGTCAGGCAGGGGTCAATGCTCCATGAAATGCCCTGCTTAGGCTCCATGCAACCAAAATAATCGGTTTGTGTGGTATTGTCTATCCACTTGGTTTCAAGGGTTTTGGTACTGTCAAACCGGCCCAGCTCAACCAGCTCATCAAAGGTAAAAGCCCCGTCAGCCTCATCAGCATAATACACCGTAAAGGGGTACTGAAACAACTCGTCGGGCTGGTCGTTCGGGTCGTAAGGGTTGGCACCGCCTTTTGAGGGCGTTCTGTTATATACCTTCACTTCAATTTCGCCAGGCCCTTCAATCTGAAAGGTATACCACAGGTTTTTCCGTGCCAGGCTGTGCACCTTATCCTCAGCTGCAGGGTAATTGTTAGGGTCTACCGTTCTGGTAGCATGGCAATACCACAGGGGTGGGTTTTCAGTATCTTCAAACCTCGGGTCAGTAAACTGGGCACCGGTGCGGCACGAAATAAAGTCACTGCTAAATGCCCTGCCTGGGTACTCAGGCCGCTTGCCAAAGTCATTTACATTCTGTTTATACTCAGTGCCATTACCCGGCACCAGGCCATACTCATAGGCATCTTTGGCGTGGTCATATTTGCTGGTAATTACCCTGTCAACATACACCGTAGGCGTGGTTGTGGCCCCAAAATCACTGTCGTTGCCATAGACGGCAATAGAGTACCTGCCGGGCTGCAGGTCGCAAAACTCATACGACGTAGCACATGGCGTAAGCGGGGCCTCATATTCAGGGCGGCGGATGTCAAGCTTCAGCGAGTCATACCGCACATCAAACGGAAACAACTCTGACTTTTTACCAGTGTTAATGCGTACATAGCTGGGTTTTGTTAACTCAAACACAAAGTAAGCCACCCGGTTGTAACCTGTCGGGAACAGGTGGTAATCTTTTACACTGTCCTGGTCAGGAAAGCAGGTAAACTGGTCAGTACCCAGGGTAAATGATTTGCTGTAAAGCGGGTATATGCCTGGGCTAAAATAGTCACGCTCCCACACCACATTGTCAGTAAACACCGCCCGGCCCGGCCTGTTGTGCCTTGACACGGCCGCTGCGGCATAGTTAACCCGGCGCACGTTAATTTGTGTAAGCAGGCCTGTATTACCTGTATTGATGCCGTTGGCCGATGAGCCATCGTAGGTACCGGTGTTGATAGACGAAACCACGGTATACCAGCCGGCCGGCAGTGGCTCTGGGTCGCACGGGTCAAAAGAAGATGTCCACTTAGGCCCGGCATACCTGCTGCCGCCTTTACAGCCGTTGCTGTTATCGGCCGAGTAGCGGTTCAGCAAATACTGCACACTATCAGGGTGGCCACCTTCGCCTCCAATTTTGCCAGCATACAAGCGCATAGCGTAATGCCTTTGGTCTTGCACCTGTATATACATGGGTTCATTCAGGTAAAAGGTACGAAAAAAGGTGGCATTGCGGTTGTACCCACACGAGGCTGTGCCCAGCACTTCATGAAACTGCGTGCCGCAATAATTACGGTCACCACTGCTATAAGCCACCTCACCAGCATTCAAAACATCGGTAATATCACCCATATCGTCAGGGGTGGCCGGGTTATCAAACTTGCTTACGCCCTGCGTAAGGAACAGCATTGATGGCGCGTTGCCTACCCCTACCTGGTCAACCCTGCCAAACGATACCAGGGTGTAGGTACCGGGCGTAATACAATAGTGGCCGCCGCCGGTACAGCCCGCTGATACTTCGCTGGGAAAGGGTATGCGGTCGTTCTCAGTAAAACCTAGTGCCAGCAGGGCGGCATTGCCCCGGTACAGCCTGTGCTGGAAGGGCCCGGCATTGCCTAACTGCAGGGTGCCCTGCTGGTCAAGCCTAAACACCCGGTAAACAGCACTGTAGGTGCCGCTG
>CAZXTW010000250.1:0-8218 GCA_964643525.1 uncultured Roseivirgaceae bacterium | reverse complement strand
TCCCACAACCTCACATACCCTGATAGCCGGGCTACACCGTGCGAGTCAATCCCTCTTAAATCAGCAGCTACCAGTGCGTTAGCACTCAGGGTGGCTTCTTCCTTGGTGCTGCCCATGGCTGCCAAAATGCTCACCACAAATTGGTGCAGCCGTTCATAAGTATACGTCATGTTGGTTCAGTATCTACAACTAAAAATACCATGCTTATAACCGGTGGGCAAAAATAAGATAGAATTACAAAATTGTGCTGTTCAGGGGCAAATCATTGCTTAACTGACTTTTGAATTCTGGTGCCAAGCTGTGTCAACAAGCCTTCCTTAATGCCATAAAGTGATGTTTCAATTACATTAACCTCAGTATTATGCAAAATAGATTGAACAATAGCACAAGACTCAATAATCATCTCTGCTCTTAAATGGTGCATGCCAGGTAACTCCAACCTTTCAAGGTAAGCCTTATTATAAACCCCCTGATACAATTCTTCAAAGGCTTTTTGTTTAATGGGTAGGGGGGCATTGTTGTTTTGTTGAAGCCCCTGCATTTTTGCCAGGGTTTTAAAAACACCTGAGCAGCCAATTAACCTAACAGGGTTGTACAGAGCAACGGCATCAAACAAGCCGCTTAGCTGCTCAGTAAGATAGCCTTGCAAATCGGTCAATGCTTCAATACCCGGTGGGTCTTGTTTGTGAAAGCGGTTATACAGCAGCCTAACCCCCAACATATAACTATTGCTCCACAACATCGCATCTTTATTGGCTATCATCAACTCCAGGCTGCCCCCGCCAATATCAGCTATAATTGCTGGGGCATCATCTAAAACATGCCCTTTACGTACCCCCTGGTATATCAGAGCAGCCTCTTTAATGCCGTTAATAATTTCAATGGCTATGCCGGTAACTTTAGTTATTTGCTCAGCAGCTGCCTGGCCATTCTTTGCCCTCCTGAAGGCAGAGGTGGCTGTGGCATAATAATGCTCTACACCATACTCAGTCATAACCTGCTTAAATTTTTGCATAGCCTGGCAGGCTTCATCAAGGTTGGCTTCTGAAATAACGCCAAAACGCAAAGCGTCTTGACCTAACTGAATTGGGATACGAGCCTTATGGACAATATAAAAATCACTGTTGCAATACGCTGCAACCAGCAAATGAAAAGTATTAGTGCCTAAATCTATTACAGCAACTTTCATGGCATCGTAAAAATCATGCGAATATAACTTATTCACTGCCACTGAACATAAAATATAGTTTTTAATTCTATTCATTCCTGAAAAGGCGTGCTAATGCATATTTCAGGTTAAAAACAAGCACATGGCCAGGCCTTGTTGGGTATGCTTCAAACCCTGCTGTTGTAATGCCATATAATTTAGAATTATTAGTGTGGCCTTTCTATATTTGAATGCAATCGAAATAAAGTCTATATGAAAGAAAGCCAAAACAATCAGCCAGATACTGGCCTTTTGAGCAAGGAAGAAAAATACAACATACTAGCCCAAAAAAATGAAGAAGCGTTATTAGGTGGAGGTCAGAAAAAACTTGACAGCCAACATGCCAAAGGTAAACTTTCAGCGCGTGAGCGTATTGAGTTGATAGTAG
The DNA here is from genome assembly GCA_964643525.1 of uncultured Roseivirgaceae bacterium. Lineage (GTDB taxonomy): Bacteria > Bacteroidota > Bacteroidia > Cytophagales > Cyclobacteriaceae > CAZXTW01. The sequence goes on along the minus strand of CAZXTW010000250.1, from coordinate 6,623 downwards.
ACCCTGACAGCTTTCATGAAATAGGCAGACTGGTAACGCACCGCTCTCAAGATTTTGGCTTGGACGAACAAAAGTTTCTCGGTGATGGTGTTGTGACTGGCTATGGTACCGTAAATGGTAGATTGATCTATATTTTCTCTCAGGATTTTACCGTAATCGGTGGTTCACTCTCTGAGACATATGCTGAAAAAATCGTGAAAATCATGGAATTGGCCATGAAAAACGGGGCGCCTATCATTGGGTTGAACGACTCTGGTGGTGCCAGAATACAAGAAGGGGTGGCGTCATTAAAAGGCTATGCTGATATATTTTATCGAAATATACATGCTTCTGGCGTTGTGCCTCAAATATCGTTAATCATGGGGCCATGTGCCGGAGGTGCCTCATACTCGCCGGCAATGACTGATTTTATCTTAATGGTCGAGAACATCTCATACATGTTTGTAACCGGCCCTAAAGTAGTAAAAACAGTTACTCAAGAAGATATTAGCGCTGAAGAGCTGGGCGGGGCCAGCACCCACGCTACAAAAAGTGGCGTTACCCATTTTACATGTGCTAATGAAGTAGCCTGCATCACAGACTTAAAAAAGCTGTTAAGCTTCATCCCGCAAAACTGTGAGGAAGAGCCCCCTGCATTGCCTTACCAGAGTGTTGGCTCAGAACTCAGGCCAGCCCTGAACAACATCGTGCCAGGTAATGCCAACCAACCTTATGACATGCGTGAGGTGGTTGAGGGCATTATTGACGATGGCACTTTCATGGAAGTACATAAAGACTTTGCCGAAAACATGATTGTTGGCTTTGCCCGCCTGGGTGGGCGCAGCATTGGCATTGTGGGTAACCAGCCAGCGGTACTGGCCGGCGTGGTTGATATTGATGCCAGCGTCAAAGCAGCCCGCTTTGTACGGTTTTGCGATTGCTTTAACATACCCTTATTGGTACTGGTTGATGTACCAGGGTTTTTACCAGGTACTGATCAAGAGTGGAACGCCATCATCACCAACGGGGCCAAACTAGTGTATGCTTTTTGCGAGGCAACTGTGCCCCGTGTAACGGTTATTACCCGCAAAGCTTACGGTGGCGCCTATGGTGTAATGAACTCAAAACATATGGGTGCTGATATGAACTACGCCTGGCCACAGGCAGAAATTGCCGTAATGGGTGCCAAGGGCGCTGCTGAAATCATATTTAAAAAAGAAATTACCACAGCTGATGACCCTGAAACCAAACTACAGGAAAAAGTTGATGAATACACCAACGCCTTTGCTACCCCTTACCAGGCTGCTGAGCGGGGGTATATTGATGAAGTGATCATACCCGAACAAACCCGTGCTAAACTGTTAAGTGCATTTGATATGCTAAAGAATAAAGTAGATCAAATACCACGTAAAAAGCATGGCAACATACCACTTTAATACAATACGCTTTAACAAGTAGAAAACAGCTATGAGTAAAGTTGCAGTTATTACTGCTGCCGGCAAGGGCATAGGGGCTGCCTGTGCAGAAAAGTTGCACCAGCAGGGCTATAAGCTGGCACTAATGTCGCATGCGGGTGGGGCCGAAAGGCTGGTCAATAAACTGGGGGGTATTTGCTTTACAGGTTCTGTAACCAATGAGGCAAACCTGGCTCACTTTATTGACCAGACCCTTCAAACCTATGGCCAAATTGACGTGGTAGTTAACAACACGGGGCATACAGCCAAAGGCGATTTATTGAGCCTTACTGATGATGACTGGCACCAGGGCCTTGACATGCTTTTGCTTAACGTAACCAGAATGGTAAAGCTGGTTGTGCCCAGTATGAAGGCCAAAGGGCATGGGGCATTCGTTAACATATCAACCTATGCGGCCAGGCAGCCATCGCTTAGCTTTCCGGTTTCTTCCGTAATCAGGGCAGGGCTTTCGGCCTATGTAAAGCTGTTTGCACAACAGTTTTCTGAACATAATATCAGAATGAACAACGTATTGCCTGGCTTTGTAGACAGTTATCCTGTACAGCAACAATTTGTTGATCAAATACCAATGCAGCGCTACAGCAGGGCGCAAGAGGTGGCCAACACTGTGGCATTCCTGGCTTCTGCAGAAGCCTCTTATGTTACTGGCCAAAATATTTCTGTTGATGGCGGCTTAACAAATGCCCTGTAGCCTTCAATGCGGTATGCACTGTTAGTCAATTAGTTGGTGCCAGCCACAGCTTAGTTTGTTAGTTAAACCGTATGCTTATTTTTACGGTTAAATAATAGTAATAAAAGCTTTTAATATTTCATATCAGCACTCCACTCTTTTAAGACAGGGTACAGCAGTGTTACTTTTCCAAAACCTGTATATACGATGGATAAACCAAATGAGCAGTTTTTATTTGAATACCTAAACAACGCTTCGCCAACCGGCTTTGAGTCATCAGGGCAGCAAATATGGCTCAACTACATTAAACCCTACATTAGCGAATACATTACCGATACTTATGGTACAGTTGTGGGGGTTGTTAACCCAGGCCACGACTATAAAGTAGTTATTGAGGCACATGCTGATGAAATTTCGTGGTTTGTAAACTACATCACCAAAGAAGGCTACATCTACGTGCGCCGCAATGGTGGGTCAGACCATCAGATAGCACCGTCAAAGCGAGTGTTCATTCATACTGCAAAAGGCCCGGTGCAGGGGGTATTTGGCTGGCCAGCCATTCACGTGCGCCATGGCGAAAAAGAACAGGCCCCAACTCTCAAAAATATATTTATTGATGTAGGCTGCACCACCCAGGAAGAAGTAGAAGAGCTGGGTATACATGTGGGCAGTGTCATTACCTTTACTGATGAGCTAACCGTGCTGAATGACCGCTACTGGGTGGGCCGGGCGCTCGATAACCGCATTGGGGGCTACATGATAGCCGAAGTTGCCCGCAAACTATTTGAAAACAAGCAGGAACTGCCTTACACCCTTTACATTGTCAACAGCGTGCAGGAAGAAATTGGCCTGCGTGGCGCACAAATGATTGCCCAGCGCCTAAAGCCCAACCTGGCCCTGGTAACTGACGTATGCCACGACACCAACTCGCCCATGTATAACAAAATTACCAATGGCGATTTAAAGTCTGGCAAAGGCCCCGTGCTTACCTATGGCCCTGCCGTTCACCTGAACGTGTTAAACCAACTTATTGAAGTAGCCAATAAAGAAGAAATTAAATTTCAGCGGGCGGCTGCTTCACGCAGCACCGGCACTGATACTGATGCCTTTGCCTACTCTAATGAAGGGGTAGCCTCAGCCCTCATCTCGTTGCCATTAAAATACATGCACACCACTGTTGAAATGGCTCATCAGGAAGATGTGCAGCAGGTAATTGACCTCATCTATGCCTTTTTGGTGCAGCTTGAAGCGGGGCATGACTTCAGGTATATAAAATAACAAATGCTTGGCATGGGCTACCCGGTAACCTTTACTGACCAAACTGGCTTTGCCATTACACTGCCCAAAGCCCCCCAGCGCATCATTTCAGTAGTGCCTTCACAAACAGAACTGCTGCATGCGCTGGGCCTTCAGCAAAGGGTAGTAGGCATTACCAAATTTTGCCTTTACCCCAGGCAATGGCACAGTAGCCTGCCTTTTGTGGGGGGTACAAAAAACATAAAGCCAGAGGTAGTAGCCCAGCTACAGCCCGACCTGATCATTGGCAATAAAGAAGAAAATCAAAAAGAAAACATCTTGGCCCTGAGGGCGCAATACCCGGTTTGGCTTAGTGATATTTACGATTTGCCTGATGCCCTGGCCATGATCAAAGCCATTGGGCACATCACCCAAACCGCAGAAAAAGCAACCACACTGGCGCACAACATTGGTACTGCCTTCAATGCCCTTACCGGCCTAAGGCCGGTAAGGGCATTGTACCTTATTTGGCATAAGCCCTTCATGGCAGCTGCCAGCAACACCTTTATTAACCAAATGCTGGGTTATGCGGGCTTTAGTAATGTGCTGGCTGGCCAGCAACGGTACCCTGAACTGACCGAGCAACAAATCATAGACTTAAACCCTGAGGTAATATTGCTCTCGTCAGAGCCTTTTCCTTTCAAACAAAAGCATGTGGCCATGCTCAATGCACTATGCCCCAATGCCAAAGTCACTTTGGCCAATGGCGAGCTGTTTTCTTGGTATGGCAGCCGGTTACTTAAAAGCCCGCCTTACTTTTTACAACTGCGTGCTCAGTTAGGCTTATAATACCTATTGCCAGGTGGTGGCAATGCCCGCCAGGGCCACATCATCCCAAAAACTGGGGTATGATTTTTTCACCACAGCAGGCTCATGCACCAGCACGGCGCACCTCGTGGCTAGTGGGGCAAACGCCATGGCCATGCGGTGGTCGTCATAAGTATCAATACTAACCTGCTGGGGCAGCGGTGTGGTGGGTGGTTGTAGCGTCCACTGGCCGTTGGCCTCTTCAAAAGTAGCACCCACCTTGGCCAGTTCTGTTTGCAGGGCCGCAATGCGGTCAGTCTCTTTAATGCGCAGGCTTTCCAGGCCGGTCATGGTGCAGGTAATGCCCTTAGCCGCGCAGGTAACCGCAACCGTTTGGGCCAGGTCTGGGCTGTCACTAAAATCAATATGGGTGCTGGGCTGGGCTGGGCCTTTGGTAAGTAATACGCCATCAGCTTCAAAAGTTGATTGCACCCCCAGGGGCTCCATCATACTGGCTATGCTAATATCACCCTGCAATGACTCCTTCCGCAGGCCTTTCAGCTTCAGCGTGCCCTGTTGTGCTAAGGCCACCATGCTGTACCAGTAGCTGGCCCCGCTCCAGTCAGACTCAATGGTGTAGGCCGCCGTGCCATAGGGCTGCGGGGCCACCGTTATTGTATTACCCTCCCACTGGTAGCGGGCGCCAAACCGTTTCATTAGCTGTAGCGTCATTTCTATATAAGGCCTGCTGCCCACTTTACCGGTTAGGGTTAGTGCCAGGCCTTGTGGCAGGGTGGGTGCTACCATTAACAGGGCTGAGATATACTGGCTGCTCACATCGCCTCTAATAGCTACCTGGTTTGTGCGCTGGCTGGCCAGCCCTTGAATAAACATGGGGGGGTAGCCATCTTCTTTCTCGTACCTGATTACAGCGCCCAAAGTGCGCAGGGCCTCTACCAATAACTCAATAGGCCTCTGTTGCATGCGTGCCGTGCCGGTAATGCCTTTGTTAGCATTAGTTACTGTAAGGTAAGCCGTTAAAAAACGCATGGTGGTGCCGGCATCAAGCACATCAAGCACCGGGTCCTGGCTTTGCAGCAGGCGCATCATCGTTTGGGTATCTCTTGCGGTAGAGAGGTTATGCAGCTGGCCCGGCTGTGGGCTCAGGGCATTAATAATTAATGCCCGGTTGCTTTCACTTTTTGATGAGGGCAACGGTATAGTTACATCATTTAACTGGCTTGTGGCTTGCAGTAATATACTTTTAGCAGTGTCAAGTTGGCTCATATCTGTCTTGGTAGTGCGGCATTCAGGGCCAGTGCCCGGCGTGCGGTTCATTACTAATTGGCCCCAAAAATACAACACTTCGGCCAGCCTGCTCATGGGTTTAAGCCAATCAATAAATTAGCATCCATTTAAGTCAGGGGGTTGGTGTAAGTTTTACCTGGCATGAGGCACATTTGCAATGAATAAAGCACCTTGTAAAGGTTACTTTTAATGCGGCTGTCCATTAAGGTTACAATAACCAGCTAATTATTGGGTTATACTTTATTAACGGTGTAATAATTTGATAAGCGCCTTTACTTTGGTATAGTATTTGATCATATTAAGTAGCTGTATTAGCAACATGTAAGAATGTAGCTATAAATAAAAAAATACAGTTGTATTGAAACTAAATGCCCTGCCCAGGGGTATACAACATTATAAACGGAACAGGTATGAACAAGACAGGCAAAACCATCTTAACCTTTTTAGGGGGCGCGGCCGCCGGTGTAGTCACCGGCCTGCTTATTGCGCCAAAAACTGGCAAAGACACCAGAGGCTACCTCGGTAAAAAAACCGGGCAGTTAAAGCAAACCGCTCAAAAAAGCGTGCAAAGCATCAAAAAAATTAAAGATGCTACCGTCATTCCAATCGAGCAGTTTGGCAACAATGCCTATCAGGCATAAACTAATCTGGTGCAACAATGGGGCTGTTTACAGCCCTTTATTTTTTTAACCTGTTTCTTATTCTGCTGCTTCACCCCGTACCTTATTGTAATACCTTAATGCGGCTGCCATATCACCTTCAGGCACCACCACATCATAGGCGCATTGCCCAATGGCATTCAGCAATGAAAAATTAACCTTGCCGCCCTGGTTCTTCTTATCGTGCAGGGTTAGCGCCACAATGGCCTCTAAAAACTCGTTATCAATGGCTGGCAGGTCATGATAAGTAGCCAGCACATACTGTTCAATGGCCTCAAGGGCTGTTTGGGGCAGGCCTGCATGCTGTACAGAGAGCCACCCCTCGCTAAGCATACCCACAGCAATCGCCTCGCCGTGCAGCAGCCGCTGGCCGGGCCTGTTCAAATAAAAGCTTTCTACCGCATCGCCCAGAGGGTGGCAGTAGTTCAAAATTTTTCGCAACCTCTTTTCTGTGGGGTCGGCCTCTACCACCTGCGGCATAATGTCTAC
>CAZXTW010000249.1:0-8219 GCA_964643525.1 uncultured Roseivirgaceae bacterium | reverse complement strand
GACATCAAAAACGCTTTGATGTAATTGTTCAGGTCACCATCTAACACGTCGTTCACGTCAGAGCGTTCCTCGCCGGTGCGTGCATCTTTAACCAGTTTGTAAGGATGCAGCACATAGTTACGTATTTGCGAGCCGAAGTCAATCTTCATCTTACCGCTTTCAATCTCGTCACGTTTGGCATTTCGTTTTTCAATCTCGGCCTGGTACAGGCGTGACTTTAACATTTTCAATGCCTTATCTTTATTCTGTAGCTGCTTACGCTCCTGCTGGCACTCTATTACAATGCCAGAGGGGGCATGGCGCAGCCGCACAGCGGTTTCGAGCTTGTTTACATTTTGCCCGCCTTTGCCACCACTGCGAAAGGTCTCCCAGGTAATATCGGCCGGGTTTATTTCTATCTCAATGGTATCGTCAACCACGGGGTAAACATAGATAGAGGCAAATGAGGTATGCCTGCGCCCGCCAGAATCGAACGGCGAAATCCGCACCAGCCGGTGCACCCCAATTTCAGACTTTAAGTAGCCGTAGGCAAAGTCGCCTTCAAACTCTATGGTAGCCGATTTGATGCCGGCTGTTTCACCGGGCTGGTTGTTCACCTCCCGCACTTTGTAGCCCTGCTTCTCGCCCCACATAATATACATGCGCATCAGTATTGAGGCCCAGTCCATGCTTTCAGTGCCGCCAGCGCCGGGGTTAATTTCCATCATGGCACTTAGCTGGTCTTCTTCTTCGCTCAGCATCTTCTTAAACTCCAGCTCTTCAAGGCTGGCCACCAGGGTGGTGTATTCTGCTTCTACCTCTTCGGCTGTGGCTTCATCGGCCTCGTAAAACTCCTGTAGGGTCTCCAGGTCATCCAGCCGGGCCTGTATCTGATCAAAGCTGCTGGTCCATAACTTTTTTGACCGTATACTCTTCAGCACTTTCTCTGCTTCTTTGGGGTCTTCCCAGAAGTCAGCCTGGGCACTGATTAACTCTTCTTCTTCTATTTCGCTTTTCTTGGTATCGTAGTCAAAGATACCCCCTCAAGGCCGTTGTGCGCGCCTTTACATCTTTCAATTGATCTGTTGTCATGATCTGCTCTTAGTTAAAAACTATACTGCGATTTGCTAAGGGGGGCAAAGGTAATCAAAATGTGCGGTACCAATCTAAAAACAATTTATGGTTCAGCCTGTTTATCCTTTGTAGTGAATCCCTGCCGGCAATTGTCGGGTAACCGGGAGCCGCCTCTTAGAAAAATAGTGACCTCCAATGAGTAAAAAGCATACCTATGTATTGGGCACGGGTTTGTCGCACGATGGCTCTGCCTGCCTGTTAAAAGACGGTAAAATTGCCGTTGCCATAGAGAAAGAGCGCATTACGCGTGACAAGCATGACGGCTACAACGATACGGCAGCCATTCAATACTGCCTTGATGCCGAGGGCATTACCATAAACGACCTTGATTTGGTGGTGCAAAATGCCAATTATGGGCAGTTTAAATACGGCAACCACATCTTTAGGCGGGAGGCACGGCCGTTTCCGAAAGATTACCAGGTACCTATTGTATCAATAAGCCACCAGTTGGCGCATGCCTACAGTACGGTAGGTACCAGCCCTTTTGATGAGTTTAATGTGCTGGTAATTGATGGCTGTGGCAGCCCTTATGACGATTGTATTGACCTTGGGGGCAGCATTATACCCGGTAAAGAGCGCATTACACCTGATGTGGCCCACCTGTATTGTGAAAAAGACAGTTACTACCGCTTTAGAAATGGCCACCTGGAGGCTGCCTATAAAGACTTCAGTGAGTTTGGCTTTCGGTTAAAAGAGTACCCCATGCACCCGCCAACCACCAAGCACTCAATTGGTGGGGTGTACAGCGCGGTTAGCGAATATGTGTTTGGTAATATGGACGACGCCGGTAAGCTGATGGGCCTGGGGCCTTATGGCCGTAAGGGTGTTTTTACTGGTGAGATTTTTGACCTGCGCGATGGGCGCGTATTTGTAAATTACGATTGGCAGCAACGGTTTGTAGACCCAAGCGTGAGCTATGACGATTTTAAAGCTCGCTTTCAGTACTTTGCTGATATTGCCTACTGGGTGCAGCGTGAGGTAGAGCGTGCCGTGTTGTATGTGGTAGACTCGCGCTATGATATTGACAGCCACGATAACCTGTGTTATGCTGGTGGTGTTGCCCTGAATGCGGTGGCGAACAATAAGATATTGAAGCAAACCAAGGTTAAGAATATTTATATGGAACCTGCCGCTGGCGATAATGGCCTGGCCATTGGCTGTGCGTATTATGGCTGGATGGAAGTGCTGAAACGCGAGCGGGTGAAACACGATGGTTCTACCACGTTTGGTATTAAATACAGCAGCAGTGAGGTAGCTGATGCCCTTGAGACGTTTGAACCGCTAAGCGACACCTACACGCAGGAAACCGCTGAAGAGTTTTTGACGCTGCTGGCAGAGTATGGCCAGAATGAAGGCTACGACCAGTTTGATAAGGTATGTTTGCTACGGGTTGAGGGTATTGGTGATTTTGAGTTGATGGCCAATGATACCAATTATGCCCTGGTTAAAGGGAAGGTGAAAAACCCCACCTGTGCCTTGGTAATTAGTGCTGAAAATTTTGTGAAGTGGATTTTTGCCCAGAAGTATATTGATGCCCTGGCCAAGTTTGGGCAGGTAGAGTTATGGAATGCTGATGAGGTAAATGCCATATTAACTGTGGTAGATGCGGTGGCTAATATTAAGCAGCGGGCTAAAAACATACGTCGTTACCTGCCTGCCGAGCCACAGTCGCCAGTGATTTACCAGAAATCAAAAGACTACATCCGTAAAACAGCTGAACTACTGGCTGCTGGCAAGGTAATAGGCTGGTTTCAGGAAGGTTCAGAGTTTGGGCCACGTGCGCTGGGCCACCGAAGCATACTGGCCGACCCACGCAACCCAGAGATCAGGAATTTTATTAACCGTGAAATAAAGTTCAGAGAAGATTTCAGGCCTTTTGCGCCATCAGTTTTGCGTGAAGATGTGAACGTGTACTTTGAGCAGGAAAGAGAAAGCCCCTATATGATTCTGGTAGACCAGATAAAACCAGAATGGAAGCCTAAGATACCCAGCGTGGTGCATCAGGATGATTCGTGCCGCATACAAACGGTAACGCCAGATTGGAACCCTCGCTATTATGAGCTGCTGCAGGAGTTTAAAAAGCTAACCGGTGTTTCAGTGCTTGTGAATACCTCATTTAATAAGCGGGGTATGCCCATAGTAGAAACACCCTACGAAACCATACAGTTTTTCCTGGAGTGTGCCATAGATTATATTGTAGTAGAAGATTACATTATTGGCAAGCGCGAAAATGAGGTGTTGAGCCCCAATGAAGTACTGCAGTTTGCCCATAGCAATTAAGTCAAAGCATTATTATTAAATACCTGTTAATAATAAAAGGCCACTTACCGTAAGGTAGGTGGCCTTTGCAATGAAGGTATATTGGGGTGGTTACACCTTGTAAATCCAGTCGTGGGTATCAGCAATGCGGCCGTAGCGTATCTTGTTCAGTTCAGCCAACACTTTACTGCTAAACTCTCTTTCTTCTACGGGGGGCAGGGCAAAGTCATCATCTTCATAGCCAATAGAGGCTATGGGTGCAATGGTGGCTGCTGTGCCGGTGCCAAAGGCTTCTTTTAAGGTGCCGTTTTTGGCTGCTGCTACCACTTCCTTCACAGTTACACGCCTTTCTTCTACCTTAATTCCCCATTCGCGGGCCAGGGTAAGCACACTGTCGCGGGTAATGCCTCTTAAAATTGTATCGCCGGTAGGGGCGGTAACCAGTGTATCGCCAATCATAAACATCACGTTCATGGTGCCAGACTCTTCAATGTACTCATGGTTCAGGCCGTCAGTCCATATCAGCTGGTGGTAACCTTGCTCCTGGGCTTTGCGTGCGGGGTATAATGAACCGGCGTAGTTGCCTGCTGCTTTGGCAAAACCAGTACCGCCGGGGGCTGCTCTGGTAAAGTTGGTTTCAATTTTAACGTTTACTGCGCCAGAGTAGTAGGCACCAACCGGGCAGGTAAATATCATGAACTTGTAGGTATCAGAAGGTCTGATGCCCACATATTCATCGGCCGCAAAAATAAAGGGCCTTATGTATAATGAAGTACCTTCTTTAGATGGTACCCATGCTTTATCAAGCTGTAGTAACTCAGTGAGGCCGTTCATAAATACCTCTTCAGGTATTTCGGGTATGCACATGCGCTCGGCACTGAGGTTTAACCTGCGGTAATTATCCAGCGGGCGAAAAACCAGGGTTTCGCCTGCCTCATTTTTATATGCTTTTAACCCTTCAAATACCGACTGGCCATAATGCAGGGTGGCATTGGCTGGGCTTAGGCGCAGAAAGTCGTAAGGCTCAATCCTGAAGTCAGCCCATTCGCCCTCGCGGTAGTCTGCCACAAACATATGGTCAGAATACACACGGCCAAAGATTATATTGTCAAAATCTACTTCGTTAATACTTGATTTTTGGGTTAGCGTCTTTTTAATCTCTATTGTTGAAACCATAGTCAGTACAGGTTAAAATAAGTCTATAGAAAATACCAAATTAACTAATTCAAGGCCCATAACCAAGGTAGCCAGGGGCTACTGCCTTGGCTGCCAGGTTACTTCTTCGGCATTGAGCTGCTTGCCCATATAGCGCGACAATACAAACAGATAGTCAGAAAGCCGGTTTACATATTGAATTACCAGAGGGGCTACATAGCTGTTTTGAGCCAGCCTGATAATTTGGCGTTCGGTACGGCGGCATACACAGCGGGCAATATGCCCGTACGATACGGCCTGGTGGCCGCCAGGCAATATAAATGAGCGCAGCTCGGGCAGCTCGGCATCCATAGCATCCATTTCCTGCTCTAGCAGGTCAATATCGGCCTGGTTCAGGTCGGGTATTTTCATGGTGCTTTTCTCGGGGTCGCTGGCCAGGGTAGAGCCAATGGTAAACAGCCTGTCTTGAACGGCCTTTAGCAGGTCGCGTTTGGGGGCGTTTACGGGCTGATCGCGCAGCAGGCCTATCCAGCTGTTCAATTCATCAACATTGCCGTAGGCTTCAATGCGGTTGGCCGATTTTGGCAGGCGGGTGCCACCAAGCAGGCCGGTAGTGCCGTCGTCGCCAGTTTTGGTATATATCTTCATAGAGCTACAGAAAAAGCACCTTTACGCACAACAGGCCTCTTGGCCGTTGCATAGTACTGATGCCTTTGTGGGTTAATTATTGTTCAACAGTATGTGTAGAGCGAACGTTGTCGTTCTTTTTGTCGCTTTCAACAAGGCCGTCTCTTAAGCGAACAATGCGGTGGGCATAGTGGGCTATGTCATCTTCATGGGTAACCATAATAATGGTATTGCCCTGGTCGTGCAGGTTCTGGAACAAGTCCATGATTTCATAGCTGGTTTTTGAATCAAGGTTACCCGTTGGCTCATCGGCCAGAATAATACTGGGGTTGTTTACCAATGCCCTTGCAATGGCCACACGCTGGCGCTGGCCACCGCTTAACTCATTGGGGCGGTGGTCTGTCCTATCGCCCAGGCCTACATTTTCAAGGGCAGTGCGGGCCATTTCTTCCCGCTCGCTGCGCCGGTAGCCGGCATAGATTAAAGGCAGGGCCACATTGTCAAGCGCGGTAGAGCGGGGCAACAGGTTAAAGGTTTGGAATACAAAGCCTATCTCTTTGTTGCGCACCGTGGCCAGTTCGTTTTCAGTCATGAAACTCACGTTGGTGCCTGCCAGCTTGTATACCCCAGAGGTGGGGGTGTCAAGGCAGCCAATGATGTTCATCAGGGTGGATTTGCCCGAGCCAGAGGGCCCCATAAAGGCCACATATTCACCCCGGTTAATGGTAATGGTAATTGATTTGAGGGCGGCAATGATTTCACTGCCCATTACATACTTACGCCCAATGTCGTTGGTTTGTATGACTGATTGCATGGCCTAAAGATAGTTTAAATTGGCTACAGCCGGGGTACCTTCTGTGTAAATTCGCTTTTAGGGGGTGTCATTGCCCCAGTCGGGGTTTTGGGCCTGCTCATACAGCCGGGCATACGCTTCCATAAAGGCCTGGTATTGGGCCGGGGTGGTAATGTTTTGCAGGGTGGGTAGCGTGCTTTCGGCATAGCTGGTAAGGCCCAGCGCCAGGCATTGCTTAATATACGCCATGGTAACCTGGGCCGAGTAGCTGTTGGCTTTAAGGCCTGCCAGTAGCACATTGTAGGCTTCCTGCTTCAGGCCCTGGCCGTTCAGCTTATCAGCAGCCATAACCAGTGCCGGGCCATACAGGGGGTAGCGCTGTGCCAGCCCCTGCCAGGCCGCCTGTGCCTGTGCCGGGTTACTTTGGCTGGTATTGATGGTGGTCAGCAGGGCCTCAAAGCGGGTCAGGTCTTCATCTTTACTTTTGGCAAACTGTAGTTGGGTAGCGGCAGCTTCATACTGTTGGTCCATCAGCAGGTAGGCAATGGTTGCCTTGAGGCGCTTCTGGTTTACCTGCTCGTTGGTCACTTCAGCCTCAATTAAGCGCTGGTACCAGGGCTGTGCCAGTTGGGGCTGGTTGTTGTAGTGCAGGGCCATCAATACATCGTGGCAGGCCAATGCCCGCAGGTTGTCGTTGGCAATGCTATCGGCCAGGGCCAGCAGGCTGTCTGGTGGCAGGGTGTTCTGGTGCAGTAACAACCATTGGTACTGGTTGGCCACACTGTCGCTTTGGCTTATGGTGCTGTAATCAGTATTGAGCAGGTAGTACAGCTGCCGCATGGCCAGCGAATCGCCAGGCTGCAGGCCGGGTATGCGCAGCAGGTTGCCTAGGCGGCTGTTGGCTGCCTGTGGGTTGCCACTTTGTGCCAGCAGCAGCAGGTAGGGCAACGCAGCATTGGGGTTGCCTGCATCTACCGCTTTTTTAAAGTGGTCGCGTGCCCGGTGTGTGGCCTGCTCCTGGTAGGCCCACCACCCCAGCAGCTGCTCGTAGGCCCCGCGCTGGCTGTTGGCGTTGGCGCTCAGCACATCAACGGTGGCCATGGCCGGGCCCGGCTGGTAGGCATACCATTGCATAATGGCGCCTATGCGCAGCAGCCACTCGCGCGCGCCGGCGTTGGCCTCATTGGTGGCCAGCAGCTGTGGCGCTGCCCGCCAGGCTGGGCTGGCTGTGCGCCTTTTGTGAAACAGCTGGTTGTATACGTAGGGCAGGTTTTCATACCTGATGGTGCTATCGTCCGGTATGGGGGGCGTGGTGCTGCCCGCCAATGGGGTTTGCAGGTTATTGGCCACGGCAAAGGCATTGCCCAGCACAGGTGGGTAGTCAGCATGTTCCAGGGCTGATTCAATATTGCTGGTGGCCAGTTGCAGGTTTTTTTGAAAGGCAAATGCCATCAGGTTGGCCTCGGCTTTAGGGCCTATGGTGTTGTCTTTACGGGCAGCGGCCAGGTACAGCGAGGCAGAGTCAAGCACATTGATTTTGCCATACAGCAGGCCCAGGTTGTTTTGCAGGGCAGCACTGTTAGGAAATGCCTGTAGCCCTTGCTGTAGGGTAAATACAGCATCAAAAAAGCGTTCTTTCTGTTCGTACAGGGTGGCCAGGCTAATAAATGCCTGCTCGGTAGGTTTTTTCTTTACGGCCTGGCTCATGTGTAGCAGCTCTTTGGCGGCATTGCCCTCTTTGCGGGCCAGGGTGGCCAGGCTGTAGTTGCTGCGGTGGTTGCGCACGGCAAATACCCGCCCTTCAGTGTAGTACTCTTCAGCCACAATGCGGTTGCCCTCGCTCAAAAACAGGTCACCCATGTAATTGTTGTAGCCGCCCACCGCCTGTTTGGTGGTAATCTGGTTAGAGAGGCCGTACAACCCCACCACGGCAATGATGCTAAGCAGCCTGAAGGTGAAATAGGGCATGTGCATGGGCTTGTACAGTACTTTGTGCACTGAAAGGCCCTGCACCATGGGGCTTAAGAAGTTAATGCCCACATACACGGTAAATATCAGCCCAAAGCCTATGTGGCTGAATATAATTACATCTTCAAGTACTTCAATCACAGGGTCATTACCGGTGGCATAGCCAAAGGCCACCATGCCAAAGGTAATGATTGCCCCTGCCAGGTACAGGTAGGCACTACCTTCCTGAAAGGTGGTAATGCCCCCATACTGCACTTCGCGCCTTTTTACCCCCCATAGCCCCAGTACCAGTGAAATAAGCAGC
>CAZXTW010000248.1:0-8234 GCA_964643525.1 uncultured Roseivirgaceae bacterium | reverse complement strand
GGCTTTTCATAGTCTAACAGCTGCTGGCGTATGGTGTTGGCATCAACCACAGCCCCGCCGTAGGTATCCATTTCAATCATTATATAATCAGCGGCCTGATCGGTGGCCTGTTGCAGCGCCAACTCAACATAACGGCTCATGCGCGGATCAATCTCAGCTTTAATTTCCATGTAAAATACCCTGGGGTTGGCTACTGCTGCACTGTCGGCGTTGTTTTGCGCCATCATAAAAGATTGCTCAGGAAGTATACCTGCTAGCAGCACCATGAAAAAGATAGTGAAAGGAATATATTTTCTGGCTTTGACAAACATATGAATGGAATAAATTTGTACCGAAAAGCAAAATACGCAATTGTCTCAACAACTTAAACAAAACTTTACGCTTACGGGTGCAGGCTTGGTTTGGAAAATGTTAACCGACCAGACAGGCCGCTATCTGGTGACTGAGTTTCGCGACCAAACCACCAGAGAGGTGCATTTTAGTGCGGTAGACCTTGTCGAGCAGGCTATACTTTGGGAGGGGCTTACTTTTGAAAATTCGTGGTGGACGGCCGCAACGGCGGTTGAAGAGCAGGTGGTGCTGTTTCATACCTATGAAGATAGTTATGACCCTGACCAAAAGGTATTTTTTGCCGTTGACCTGCACCAGGTAGATATTTTATGGCAGCAGGCGGGCTTTCATTTTAAGGCAGTGGGGCAGGGCGTAGTGAGCGGTTATCTAAAAAACGGCCCTGATGAACAGCACGTGGCCATAGGCCTGGGTAGCGGGCAGTTTGTTGAAAATATACCTGCTATTGAGAGAGAAAATAAAAAAAATAATAAAAATGTAGACTTGCCGTTTCATTACACGGCAGAAATGCCTCATTTTGAAACTGTAAAGCGCTTTGTACAGGGCCAGTACGGCCATGACATGGTTGGCGCATGTGATTATATGGAGGTTAATGACCTTATTGTAATATCTTATTTTACGGGGCAGCCTAAAAATATGGCCAATTATTTGCTTGTAATGGCTAGTAACGGGCAGCCTGTAAACCATGAATGTATTGGCACTGCGCTGGCAGGCTGGGGTATGGACACATTTTTTGTTGCACATAACCAATTGATATTTGTTAGAAACCAGAATGAAATTATTAGCTATGGCTTATCGTAGTTGGTGCGGCTTAGGGCTGTTTGTTTTGTTGTTGTGGGCAGTAGCCAGCCCGTTGCAAGCCCTGCCCGGTGCTGCAGGGGGCATTGAGCAAGTGTTTGAGCGTGACTCAATTGGCACCGAGGTGCGCAATGGCATTACCTATATTATTTACCAGGTAGAACAGGGTGAGACGCTGTTTGGCATTGCCCGTAAGTACAACCTGAAAACAGATGAGGTAATTAAACACAACCAGTGGGCCGAAAAAGGTCTAAGCATTGGCGATAAATTACTGATACCTATTATAGACAATGAGCCTGGCAACATACAGGTAACGCCCAACCCGCCGCCTCAGGGCAGCAAAGTGCACGTAGTAAAAGAAAAAGAAACGTTGTATAGCCTGTCAAGGCAGTACAATGCATCAGTTGCTGATTTAAAAAGCTGGAACCAGCTTACTGGCAATGAACTGGAAATTGGGCAACAGCTGGTAGTGGCCAAGGGAGGCTCAACCCCGCAGGGTGGTGGCAATACTGAGCCAGACAAGCCCAAGGTGGTTGAAAACCCCACGGTGCAGTACCATACGGTGGCCGCCTCTGAAACGCTGTACAGCATTGCCCGCCTGTATAATATTAAGCTTTCGACTCTAAAAAAGCTGAACGGCATGACTGACAATAAGCTTTCAATTGGCCAGCGGTTAATTGTAGGCAACAAGGGCAGTGGCAATGAAGAAAACCCCAATACCGATGAGCCTAAGCAAAACACTGACCCCAAGCAAAATACAGAACCTGTAAAGCCACCCAAGCGGGTAGTCATTAATGAAAAAGGCGAAGAGGTAGACCCAAATAAGAAAAACATCAGCGGCTTTGAAGAGGTAAACGAACGTGGGTTTGCCGCTGTGATTGCCAATAGTACCGAAAAGCGCAAGTACCTGGCCCTGCATCGCGATGCGCCAATTGGCACGTTAATGCAAGTGCGTAATGAAATGAACAACCAAAGCGTGTTTGTGCGTGTGGTAGGGCGCCTGCCCGATACTGGCAATAATGATAAGCTGATAATCAGGCTTTCTAATGCGGCCTACAGTCGCCTGGGGGCGTTAGATAACCGGTTTCCTGTAGAGCTGTCGTACGTGCCTTGATGGCTTAGTGCCTGTCTGGCCTGGGTGGTTATAATTTTTCAACAATGCCCAGGCCAAACAGGGCAAAGTCATACTTTACGGGGTCAGTAGGGTCAAGGCGGCGCAGGTTTTCGGTTAGCTCAAGGGCCGTGGCCCAGTCGGCCTGCTTTCTGGTAATCAGGCCAAAGCGGCGTGCTACACGCTCAACATGCAGGTCGCAAGGGCAAACCAGCTGGCTTGGGGTTATTTGCCTCCATAGGCCAAAATCAACCCCGTTGTTGTCCTGGCGCACCATCCACCTCAAAAACATATTAATACGCTTGCAGGCCGACTTACGCTCGGGCGTGGCCACATGTTTACGGGTACGCTGGGGGGCATCTGGCAACGAAAAAAACAACCTATGAAAGTGCACCAGCCCTTGTTCTACCGTTTGGCTTTCGGGTGTGAGGCCTTTAGTAAAGGCCTGTTCAAGTGACTGGTGGTTGCGGTAAAACCAACTGAAAAAATGAATGAAGTACAGGGCATCAGTTGCATTAAAGGTGCGGTGCTTAAATGCTTCAAAGGCTTTCAGGTCGCTTTCTTCATGTTGCAGCATAAACTGGTGGGGGGCCATATCCATCAGCTCAAACAATACCTTACATTTATTAATAATGGTAACGCGCTGCCCCCAGGCCAGCATAGCTGCCCAAAAGCCGGCAATTTCAATGTCTTGCTGTTTGGTAAACCAGTGGGGTACGCAAACCGGGTCGTCAGCAATAAAGCCAGGCTGGTTGTATTGCACTACCTTCTGGTCAAGAAAAGCCTTAAAATCGCGCCAGTTATGTTGAGTTGGGGCGGCCGTCAATAGTGGTAGGTTTAAGGTTGGGTTTACTTAACTGGCAGCTTACCTGCCCCAGGTAGCGGGGCTGCTGCGCCAGGCCTGCAATGACTGGGCCTGCTGGGCTGTAACATGGCCGTTGGCCACTGCCAGCTGTATCAGGGCTTCGTAATGGCTTAGCACTACCAAAGGTATATTGGCTTCCTGAAAGTTCTGTTGGGCCGTATCAAAGCCATAGGTAAAGATGGCCGCCATGCCCATTACCTCAAAACTGGCATGCTGTAAAGCGGTGGCCGCCTTTAATGAGCTACCGCCGGTACTTACCAGGTCTTCAATAACCACCACTCGGGCCCCGGGCATAACCTTGCCTTCAATAAGGTTTTCCATGCCATGGCCTTTGGGTTTAGAGCGTACATATACAAAAGGCAGGCCCAATGCCTCGGCCACCAGCGCACCTTGCGGAATGCCCGCCGTAGCTACCCCGGCAATTACTTCAGCACCTGTAAAGTGGGCCTCTATGGCAGCAGTAAGCTGCTGGGTAACGTAACGGCGCACGGCAGGGTAAGATAACGACAGGCGGTTGTCACAATATATAGGCGATAGCCAGCCCGAACTCCAGGTAAAGGGTGAGGCAGTGCTGAGCCTGATGGCCTCAATTTCAAGCAACTTGGCAGCTACCTGTTCTGATACTTCAGCAGAAAATAATTGTATGCTCATGGTGCTAAGTTACCCTGCTTTGTGGCACATTGCCAAAACATTTTAAACCGTGGGTTGTATCTGCACCTGCTTTTTTTTTGATTTGCGGCTACACTTAAAGCCTATAGTGCCGCTTAGTTATGAAAATATTCATTAACGACATACCAGTTATTTTGGCCCGGGTGGGCAAGGTACAGCCCCTTGATACTTATGATGTAGTGCAGCAATGTGCCAATAAACCTATTGATAAGAACAACCTGCGCGACCATGTGCTGGTTGTTAATGCCAGCGAAGAGCAGATAGAGCAGTTTTTGCAGCTCATTACAGTTAAAAAGCTGAAGCAGCTTGACTCAATTACCTTTGCTGTGAAAAACCGCAAGCAGTTAAAGAAGTACATCAAGTCAAAATTTAAGGTAATTGAGGCCGCAGGTGGGGTGGTAGAAAAAGACGATAAGGTGTTAATGATTTACCGGTTAAGTAAGTGGGACCTGCCCAAGGGCAAGCTTGACCCTGGCGAGGCCAAGAAAAAAGCAGCGGTGCGTGAGGTTGAGGAAGAGTGTGGCGTGCAAACAAAAATTATTGAAAAGGTGGGCAAAACCTGGCACACCTACCTCAGAAACGACAAATACAACCTGAAGTGCACCTACTGGTACCGCATGCAATGCATTGACGATGGCCAGCTGGCTCCGCAGGTAGAAGAAGATATTGAAGAGGTACGCTGGATGACCCGTGACGAGGCCCGCGATGCCATGTATAACTCATACCGTACCATTAGGAGTGTGGTTAAAAAGTACTACAAAATAAAAGAAGCCTCTGTGCCTAAGTAGTGGTTGTTACAGTGCGTAGGGCAAAAAGTTAGATACGTCACCATCATACTTATGCACCTCACGAATAATGGTAGAGCTGATATAAGCATAACGTGGTGAAGTGATGATAAACACGGTTTCAAGCTCTTCATTCAGGTAGCGGTTTACCTGGGCTATGCTGTTTTCATATTCAAAGTCGGTGGTGTTGCGCAGGCCCCGTACCACAAACTGGGCATTATGTGTTTTGGCCAGGCTGGCCGTTAGCTCGTTGTATACAATTACAGATACCCGGCTTTCATCACGGAACACCTCCTTTATTTTTTCAACCATCCAATCAACCTCAAAGTAGCGGTTTTTCTTGGCTGAATTGTACCCTATGCCAATAATTACATGGTCAAACAGGCGCAGGCTGCGTAGTACAATATCTTGATGGCCTTTGGTAAAAGGGTCAAACGAGCCAGGAAATATTGCAATGCGGTCACTCATGTAGTTGCAGGGTGGTTAGTCACAGAGGTGCATACTAAACAGGTCAAAGTAATACTGTTCAGGCACGTCGTCAAACATATAGTTAAACTGCAAATAGGCAGGCTTATTGCCAAATGAAAGGTGTTGAATGTGCTGATGCAGTTCTTTAAAAAGGGTTGCATCATTTTGTAGCTTGCCCCATATCAGTACCTTAGTCTGGTCGGCCTTCAGCTTCAGGTTTTTCATAACCATGCTAATGTACTTCAGGTAGTCGTCGTGCTTTTTAATGCTGAACCGGTTATAAAACTCAAGCTTTTTATCCTGGCTTACTAATACATGCAGTGTGTTAGCTTCTACCAGTAAAAACATGGTACGGAATGGCTGATGGTCGTCATTTTGAAGCACGCCTTCAATAAAACTACTGCCCTGGTGCAGCAGCTGTAGCTTGCTTGCAGAGTAAATTGAGGTAAGCCAGTTTATTATGGCCTGGTTGGCGGTAAAAACGTTCACAGCATCACTTTGGCTGTGTTTGTAATAATGAAGGTACTCGGCATCAAGGTCTGGCTCGCAGTTCAGTGCCAAATAAGCAGCCAGTTCTTCTTTGATGAACAGGGCCGATGGCACCAGCGTAAACTTCTGGTGCTTAAAGGCAAGCTTTACATGGTTCCAAAAGCCTGCCGTTAATATATGATGACCGTCAAAAAGCACCTTCAATGCTTCAAGACGGTCATGATCTGTCATAGGTGCCTCTGCCAGTTGAAAATCTTCTACCAGCAGGCACCTGTTATTGCGTGGGTCTGTAACACAAAGCTGAAAATCGCCATTGCCTATTAGCAGCAGCAGGTTGTAATGGTGCAGGTCATCAACATTAAAGTTGGCTGTATCTTTAATGCGTTGTAGACGAGTAAATTGGCTTTGTGCTGTATCCAAGGTTATTCCCAGTTACCTGAAAGTGTTACATTAGTTTGTGAGCCAAACCGCAAGGGCTTTTGGTTCAGTATTTCATTGCCTTCTTTACGGGCCGGGTTTTTAGGGGCGGTATCAACTACCTCTACCACGTCTACTGTAACCCCACCCTTATCAATTTTAGCAGCAAACATAGAAAACTGCTTACTTTCAGTTTCAGGTACATAACGCATTTGCGAAATATCAGTATTGGGGTCAAAGCGGTAGCGCATAATGGTAAGTATAGGCTGGCCTTTCAGTACCCGGTCGCCAGGTTGCAGGTCAGCACGCTCAAATACAATACCGCCATCACCTTCAAGTGCTTTAAAAGTGTTGGTGCCGTTTTTGGTGGTTAGCGTATACAGGTTACCGCTTTCAACCACACCAGCGTTTAGCTCAATACTAAAGCCTTGAAAAACACCAGTATCGGCTGCGGTAACATAAAAATACTCTTTAAATACCCTGTCTCTTACAGAGGTAGTACCTATAGTATCAATATGGAAAATGCTTGAGTCAGCACCATAATCAAGTGAAATTACTTCTTCTCTTTTAGAGGTAATGTAGTAGGTGGCTGTATCTACAAAAGCAATCAGTTTATCAAAGTCACTGGTAAACTGCCCGTTTACCTCCTGGTATACCTTTTCGGCTTCCCGGATCAACTTTAACCTTTCAATTACCTTGCCTTCATTTTCTTTGATGTAGGTGGTAAAATCAATATCTGCTTTAATACCAAACACCAAGCGGTAGGCTAAATAGAGGCTTAGCAATAACAGTACGAATGCGATGATTTTAGATACTATATTCATTTCAGATTAGTTTTTGCAATTATATACATTACGATGCACAGACTATCTAATTCCAATGCTATTTTATGGAATTATTTTAGAAAACTAAAATATCCGGTCATATTTAGTAGCTGCTTTATGTCATTACACCTGTTTAGCATCTGGTGTTTGCAGGCTGGGTCAATGGAATTTATCTGTTCATAAGGCATAAAAGCAATGCTATCCATCATTTGCTGGTTAGCGGGCAGTTCGGGGTCAGTGCCCAACTGCAGGGTGCCCCCAACAATGGTAACCTCAAAAAATACCTCTACGGCATGTATGGGCATGCCCAGGTATTCATGCACAAACAAAAACTTATTTGTTTGCACCTCCAGGCCGGTTTCTTCCAGAAACTCACGTTCTAAATTGGCGGGCAGGTTGCTGCCATACTCGGCCCCGCCCCCCGGTGGCAGCCACATATGGCCTTTGCTGCCCAGCCCTTTATGGCGTATAAGCAACAATTGGTTGTTGGCCACGCATAGCCCACACACCCGCACACGCAATTGCCTGCGCCAGTCGGCAGGGTGTGCCTGTGGGGTACTGCCCTTGGTTTGATTCATGGGTTGGCTCATGGGTTTTCATGAATTTAATGATTTTAACCAGGCTATTACTGGGGCCAATATATATTTGTATTATGATAAATACACAAAACCCGCAATTTGCTGAGCGTGTGCGTACATACCTGCAGCGGCAGCATTTTATGCACCATATAGGCTTTGAGCTTGATGTTATTGCTGAGGGCCGCACTGAGGGGTGGTTGGCTATTGAACAGCAACACCAGCAGCAAAAAGGGTTTGTACATGGCGGGGTGGTGGCCACCCTGGCCGATATTGTGGCGGGGTTTGCCGCCTACACGGTAGTGCCCGCTACGCACCATGTGGTTACTGCCGATTTACGCACAGCTTACCTGAACCCCGGTACCGGGCAACGCCTGCATGCCAAAGGGTGGGTAGTAAAGCAGGGGCGCCGCATGTGCTTTTGCGAAGCCGAGGTGTGGGACGTGCATGCCGATAAGCGGATTATGATTAGCAAAGCCGCTGCAACCATGGCGGTTGTTACGCCCGATGATGTGCCACCCCCACACACCCAACAACCCTAAAGCCAGTGCCAGCCCCATCAGATATACTGCGTAACAAATTTCCGTTTGCGCCAACTGAAAGCCAGCAAAGGCTAATTGCCGCCATGGATGCCTTCCTGGAAGACCCCCCCGGCCAGCAGCCCGTGTTGCTGGTGCGCGGCTATGCCGGTACTGGTAAAACCACGTTTTTAAATGCGCTGGTAAAAATGTTGCCCTCGTTTAACTTCAGGTCATTGCTCATGGCCCCAACGGGCCGGGCGGCCAAGGTCATGGCGGCCTACTCAGGCCGGCCGGCCTATACTATTCATAAACGCATATACAAACAAACAGAAGATGCTGGCACGGGCGAGCTGGTGTTTCAACG
>CAZXTW010000247.1:0-8244 GCA_964643525.1 uncultured Roseivirgaceae bacterium | reverse complement strand
TCTTTTACCTATTGGCGGTTCACGATTTGGCTGGGCCAGCATTTAACACCAATATACCCCGGTGGTATAAATAGCATGGGGTATGTGGCAGGTGTGTGGTTAGTTTGCAGTGATAGAGATACTTACTGACCGTCATGCTGAAGTTTAAAGACCAGCTACTGCACAATGAGGTGCCGGTGTTTACCCGGCTGTGTATGGAAACCCCACTGAATGAAGCCCTGCAACTGCCACCGGGGGCCTGCTATTTGTATGTGGCAGATGGTGACAACCACGCCCTGGCACGGGTGCCTGCCCTGACGGCCACCAAGGGCACCGCCATCATTTCGGCCTGCGGCCTTACCGTAGGCAATATTATTAGCGAAAACCTGAAGGGCTATATGGAAACCACCATTGCCCATTTTAGTATAGACCTGCTACAGGTATGCTTTGACAACGAAAAGCCCGAGCTGTGGGAAGAGCTGACCACCCCCGTAACAGAGTACGTAGTGCAAACTGCCGCCTCAGAGCTGGTGGCCTTTTATTTTAGCCATATTAACCAGTTATTTGAAAACAAGGTGGCCGTGACCAACCAGCTGCTGCGCCTGAAGCTGAAAGAACTGGTGCTGTTGCTGCTGCAAACAGAAAGTGCCGGGCCTGTGCGGCAAATAGTAAACAGCCTGTTTTCTGAAAAGACGTTTACCTTTAAAGAGGTGGTAGATGCGCATGTGTTAACGCGTGCTACTGTTCACAACCTGGCCCAGCTTACGGGCACCAGCCTTTCTACTTTTAAAAGAAAGTTCAAAGAGCTGTATGAGGCCTCGCCCGCCCAATACCTGCTGCAAAAGCGGCTGGATAAGGTGGCCGAGCAGGTGCGCATTACCGACGAGCCCATTGGCCAGATAGGCTACCAGTATGGCTTTGAAAGCCCCGAGCACCTGAGCCGCACTTTCAAAAAGCAGTTTGGCCAAACACCATCGGCCTACCGGCTGAACCAAACAGTCAAGTAAAAGAGCTTTTTTGACAAACCCAAGACTGCGCTATGCCCCACCTTTGTCGTGTGAATCAAACACGACAACAAGTGGAACCAATAAAACCAAATCTGAAATTATCAGCCCTGTGGCTGTTTATCCTGTTGAATGTTATTTTCAGAGACATCCACCAGTTTACCATGAAGGCACACCTTGAGATGTTGCTTACCGGGTATTACAACGGCATGGAGATTACCGACTCGTTAATGCTGCTTGGCGGCTTTCTGGTAGAGGTGCCCATTGCTATGTTTTTACTGTCGCTGCTGCTGCGGCGGCGCTACAACCGGCCGCTGAATATCGTGGCAGTGGTGATTACAGCGGGTGTGTTTTTGACCGAACGGCCTAGCGACCCCGACGATGTGTTTTTTAAGATAATTGAATTTATTGCCCTGGGGGCCATTGTATGGACGGCCATACGGTGGAAGGCCGGGGCGCAACAACCTGCTTAAACCTGACAATTGATGAAAACTTATGTTCGTGACCAATACGGCGGGCCCGATGTGCTGTATGTAGAAGAGATGGCCCTGCCCGCCCCCAAAGCCAATGAGGTATTGATTAAGGTCAATGCCCTGAGCCTGAACCCGGCAGAGTGGCACATTTTACGGGGCAGCATCTGGCTGATCAGGCTGGGGCACGGCCTGCTGGCCCCGCGCCGCAAAACCCTGGGCGGCGATGTAGCCGGCGTGGTGGTGGCTGTGGGCCACAAGGTGCAGGGCCTTGCCATTGGGCAGCGGGTGTTTGGGCGGGCCCAGCGCTGCTGCCAGGGCGAATACGCCTGCCTGGCTGCCAGCAGGGCGGCCCTGATACCTGATGGGGTAAGCTTTAAACAGGCAGCGGCCCTGCCCCTGGCTGCCATGACGGCCCAGGAGGCCCTACAGCAGCATGGCCCCCTGAAGCAGGGCACCCGTGTACTGATTAACGGGGCCTCTGGCGGCATTGGCACCATGGCAGTACAGCTGGCCCGCCAGGCCGGGGCCATTGTGCACGGCGTGTGCAGCAGCCACAACAGCCCCATGGTACAAAGGCTTGGGGCGCACCGGGTATTTCATTATGACCAGGACGGCCTGAGCCATATTAATGAGGCGTATGACCTGGTGATTGACCTGGTGGGTAACTGGACGGCCAGGCAGATTAAGCGCTGGCTCAATACCAGCGGCAAAAGTATTATGGTAGGGTTCAGCAATTTTAAGCATATGCTGGGGTATATGTTTTGGGGCATGCTGTTTAACAAAAGACGTAGGCAGTTTGCTACGCTCAATGCCCAGACCACCCGGCAGGGCCTTGAAAAAGTAGCCAGCCTGACTGCCGAGCGCCGCCTTGAGCCTGTGATTGACCGCACCTACCCGTTTGCCCTGCTGCCAGAGGCCTACCAGTACCTGGGTACGCGCAGGGCCAAAGGCAAAGTGGTGGTTACCCTGCACAATGCTGATTAGCGCCTGGCTGTGTAACCATTTGTACCCATTGCTGAATTACATTAAACCCCATAACCCAACTAAACCATGAGGCAACAACTGGTAATGATTGGCCTGCTGCTGCTGGCCATGCGTGCTGGCTTGGCCCGGCAGCAACCCCTGGCCGGGGTGCAGGCTACCCTGAATGATTATATTGAAGGCACCGCCATTGGCCAGCCCGACCGGCTGCGGCAGGCGTTTCACCCTGATTTTAACCTGTTTTTAGTAGCCAGTGATACGCTGCGCGTCATTGACGGGCAGGGTTATATAAGCCGGGTTGAGCCGGGCAAAGCCTATAACAGGGTAGCCAAAATAGTTTCGGTTGATGTTGAAAATGACGCGGCCGCAGCCAAAATTGAAGTGTACTTTCCTGACCAGCAACGCAGAGCCACTGATTATTTACTGCTGCTTAAAACCAGCCAGCGCTGGCAGATTATTCATAAGGTTATTCACCTCAATACTTTTAGCAATGCTGAAACCCTACAGGTAAACAATCCTGATGAGCTGCCGGCCATCAGGCAGGCTTTGTATGATTATATGGATGGCACAGCCCACAGCAAACCCCAACCACTGGCCCGTGCCTTTCGCCCTGATTTTAATTTGTACTACATAAAAAGCGGGGCCGTGACTGTAATTAACGGGCAGCAATACTTAAATAACTTCAAT
Organism: uncultured Roseivirgaceae bacterium; assembly: GCA_964643525.1. GTDB lineage: Bacteria > Bacteroidota > Bacteroidia > Cytophagales > Cyclobacteriaceae > CAZXTW01. Next base: position 5,120 of record CAZXTW010000247.1, on the reverse strand, counting down.
GAGGGTAAAAGCTACAACCGTATTGGAAAAATACTATCAGTTGATTTTGAAGGTGATGCAGCACTGGCCAAGCTGCAAATCTTAATGCCAGACAGAGACAGGATAGCCATTGATTATTTATTACTGCTTAAACTAAATGGGCAATGGAAAATTGTGCATAAGTCATTCACCACTAAGCAGTACCAATAGCTATTGGGTTGTGAATAGATAAAGGGCAAATGCAGTAAATTTTATATTTTTAGCGAAGTGGCTACCTTTGTTGCCTGTTGGCGTCAGATCTGCAAAATATTACAGTACTATTTGCTGTTTATGTTAGATTTAACAGCCATGAATAGATACTGCTGTGCATTCTTTTGCAGCTCGGCATAAGTGAACCGGAGTATAGATGAAGCTGCCCAATGCTATTATTGTAGGTGCCTCTAAGGCAGGCACTACCTCATTATCGTACTACTTAAACCAGCACTCAGAGGTTTTTTGGAAAACCGACGACGAGCCTGATTTTTTTTCTAAGCGTTTAAATAATGGGCTGAGCAGCTATGCCAAATTGTTTAAAGACCGCCACGAGCTGGTGGTGGGCGAGTCGAGCCCCTCGTACTTAAATAACCCTGAGGTGCCTCAGCGCATACTAAATTTGCTGGGCCCGGAGGTAAAAATCATTATTTCAGTACGCAACCCCATTGAAAGGGCTTTTTCAGACTACCTGATGGCCATTAACAACGCAGTGGAAGACCGCACTTTTATGGAAACGCTCACAGATAATGCTGAGCAGCTAAAAGAGTTTGAGGCCGGGCAATTGGGTTACAGTGATTTTGAGTGGAAGCGAGAGTTTTTACAAATAGGCCATTACACTGAGCATATAAAACGGTACCAGGCAGTATTTGGCAAAAAACAGGTGCATATTGTGAACTTCCACAGCCTTGGTAAAGATGCCCTGGGCACGGTAAATGAGATCTTTGATTTTTTAGGCCTGCCCCCTATGCAGGCACTCTCGCTTAAGCGGCACAATACCTACAATACTTCGTTAAGAAAATACAAGTCAATGTTGGGCAATGAGCTTTTTGTTAAGCTTAAAAAAGCGGTGCCCTACAACATGCGCCATGCCATTAAAGTAAGTATGGCCAGAAGTAAAGGCGATAAGCCCAGAATGCAGCCTGACGACCGCCAATGGCTGCTTGACTATTACCGCGAAGAAATTACCCACCTCAACAGCCTGGTAGCGTTCGATACGCTGGCGTGGTTAAAGCAACCCCAAAAAACCGCCAATAAGCGCCAATAAGGCCCCTGCTGCCACCTTTCTGCAATTGATTAAACAATCAGGTACATCCCTTGTTATTATCGGTAGCAGGTTTGCTTATGATGCCTTTGCGCTTTTGCTGGCACAGGCCACAACAAGCAGGCAGCCTGCCGCTTAACCATACCTTATTATACTATAGCCATTTTATCCGGTGGGTTGGTACCGCTGAGTATACGCTGCAACGTGCAGTGCAATGCCACGGTACTGATGCCGGGGTTATACCATTTAATTGATCACCATTGAAATATTGGGCACGCAACTGAAAATACCCGCTAACAGGGATATCGCTATAATTGGTATGTCAGGCCGCTTTCCCGGTGCTGACGAGCCTTCGGGTATACGCAGGTTATTGCGTGAGGGGCGTCATGCCCTGCGCCCCATACCCAAAGAGTGGGCTGCTACTGTAGCTTTGCAACCTGGCTTTATGGACTCTGACTGTGCTAACCAGCAGCTGGTACATTTTGCTTATGGCGAGGCAGAAGGGTATTTGCTGCTGAAGCAGGCAGATAAGGCCCGGGCTGATGGTGACCATATTTATGCCGTGATTAAGGGGCTGGTACTGGCCGCCCCGGTTACCCCGCAGAACATTAGCCCTGAGCAATTGCTCAAAGATGCCTTCGCGGCAGTGCTGCACCGTGAGGCAGTACAGGATGCCGACGATTTTTTTCGTTTGGGGGGTGACTCATTTAAGGTGGTAGCCGTAGCCGGTTACCTGCACCAGCAAGGCTACCGCATTGACTTGCGTGATGTGTTTCAGTACCCCACCGTTGGCGATTTAGCCCCCTTTGTGCAGCCCGTTATTCGGCTGGCAGATCAGTCGCCCGTAACGGGCAGGGTGCCCCTCACACCAGAGCAAATAGCCTTTTTTACACGCAACAGCCTTAAAAGTGGCCATTACAACCATGTGCTTCAGTTTGATGCTGCCCTGGGCAGTGCCTTTGAGCTGGATGCCCTGCAAGAGGCCCTGAACCTGCTGACTGACCACCACGATGCTCTGCGCCTTGCCTATACCTTTGATAAGTATGGTGTGCGCCAGGAAAACGCCCAGCCAGGGCAGTACATTGATATTAAAAGCTTTGACTTTACCAATACGCCAGGCCCCATGCGCTGGTTTACTGAAACAGTAAGCAGCTTGCAGGCTGGTATTGATCTTTCTGGCGGGCCCATGTTGTGTGCGGCACATTTTAAGCTGCCAGAAGATGAACGCTTTGTGGTAATTGTGCACCACCTGCTGGCCGATGAGCTTTCGGCAGGCATTATTAAAGAAGATTTTAATACCCTGTTACAACAACAGGCCACGGGTGAGGCCATGCGCCTGCCGCATAAAACTGTGTCGTTTCAGAGCTGGTCGCGCCAGCTGCAAAAGTTTGCCCAAAGCCCTGAGCTGCTGTTTAGCATTGCCCATTGGCAGGGGGTAGAGCAAACACTGGTGCCGCCCCTGCCCCGTGACGATGAAGAAGGCAGCAATACCGTGGCTGATGCTGCTACTGCTACCTTTTGCTTGGAGGCAGCCCAGACTGACAGCCTGCTTACTGCCGTGCACGATGCCTACGCCACCAAAACACACGACCTGCTGCTGGCCGCTTTAACCAAAGCCCTGTGGCATACCTTTAATAACAGCATTGCCCTGATTAGCCTTGAAGGCCATGGCAGAGGGCCAATTTCTGACAACCCTGACGTATGCCGTACTGTGGGCGCCTTTACCTGCCGCTACCCGGTGGTGATTGACTTTACTTTTCAGGAAAAGCCCGAGCAGCAAATCAAAACAGCCAAAGAGGCCACCCGCGCAGTACCTGGCAATGGCCTTAGCTATGGGGTGTTGAAGTACCTCACACCAGAGGCCCTGAGGCAGGGCCTTACCTTTAACCAAAACCCCCAGATAGTATTTAACTACCTGGGCAATGTGCCTGAAGAAGCGACAGCCACTGAGCCCGACCCGCGTGAAGACCGCCTGTATGACCTGGCCGTTACCGGCTTTATTAGGCACGGGCAGTTGCACCTTGACATTATATACAGCCAAAAACAATACGAGACAGCTACCATTGAGGCCCTGGCACAGCACTGCCAGCAGGCTTTAACAGATTATATAGCCCATTGCACCGGTGCTGATACCAGCGAGCATACCCCCGGTGACTTTGGCTATGACCAGCTGAGTCTTGATGATATGGATTCTTTCTTTGACGATTAACCAACATGAGCAACAGCCAGACAGAACAATTACCGCAGACAAAGAGCAAGCATAACGCCATGACTATGGACAGAGATATAGCCATTATAGGCCTTTCGGGCCGCCTACCTGGTGCAGACAACCTTGAAGCCTTCAGAGAGCAGCTCAAGCAGGGTAAAGACTGCATGAGTACTATTAGCGAAGAGCGCCTTCAAAAAACTACCCTCCCTACAGATACCGATTATTTTAGGCGGGGTTACCTGGGCAGTATTGATACGTTTGACCACCAGCTGTTTAACATTCCTAAAGGTGAGGCCATTACTATGGACCCCCACCAGCGCCAGCTATTAGAGGTGGTGTACGAAACGCTGGAGAACGCCGGGCGCAATGTTGATAACTTTTATGGCTCTAACACGGCGGTTTATGTGGCTGATAAAGACCTGAACTATTATGAGCATGCTGAAGAGTTTGTGCCTACACTTATTACGGGTAACAGCAGTGAGTTTATTGCCTCAAGGCTAAACCGCCAGTTTAACCTGACGGGCAGTGTAAGCATGGTAGATACCTCATGCTCATCATCTCTGGTGGCGTTGCACCTGGCCTGCAATGAGCTGGTGCTGGGCGATGCTGATATGTCGCTGGTGGCTGGCGTAAACCTTGAGCTGTTTCCTTTTAAAGAAGAAGGGGAGGCCCTTGATATTGACTCGGCCGATGGCTACAGCAGGCCCTTCTCTGACCAGAGTGACGGCATGGCCTATGGCGAGGTAGTGGGCAGCGTATTGCTGAAGCCCCTGCAGCAGGCCATGGCTGATGGCGACCATATACATGCTGTAATTAAAGCTACGGCTGTAAACAACAACGCTGCACGCAGTGCCAGCCTTACTGCGCCAGACAGCCACGCGCAGGCGCAGGTAATTGAGCAGGCCTGGCAGCATGCCGGCATTGACCCGTTAGATATTGGGTATATTGAAGCCCACGGCAGTGCCACACAGCTGGGCGATAATATTGAAATTGGCGGCCTGAACCTGGCCTTTAGTAAATATACTGATAAGAAGGGCCTCATTCCGGTATCGTCAGTGAAGTCAAACATTGGCCACGGGCGTTGTGCTGCCGGCCTGGCCGGCCTGATTAAGGCGGTGCTGGCCCTGAAGCATGCCGAGCGGTACCCCACTGCCCAGTACGAGGCCCCCAGCCCGTTGATTGACTTCAGCAAATCGGTTTGTTACGTCACCAACAAGTTAGAGCCCTGGCCGGTGGCTGAAGGTAAAAAGCGCCTGGCAGCACTGAGCTCTATTGGCCTGAGTGGCACCAACTGTCATGTGGTGCTGCAAGAATACACCCAGGCCCCTGCTGAGGCAACCCAACAGGCCGTTCCGCTGGTATTTCCCGTTTCGGCCAATAGCGCTGGCAGCCTGAAAAGCAACTTGGCCAAACTACAGGCCTATTTAGAAAACCACAGCCCCAATGCGGCTGATGTGTGCCATACATTAACCAACGGCCGCAAGCACTATACCCACCGTGCCGCCTTTGTGGCAGAAAGCAGCCAGGCACTGGCCAGCCAGGTAAATACTTACCTGCAAACCCATGCTGATACGCAGCCCCAAAAAGAGGCACTGCCTACTATTATGGTATTTGCTGATGGTACTGAACCAGTAGCTG
>CAZXTW010000246.1:7114-8254 GCA_964643525.1 uncultured Roseivirgaceae bacterium | reverse complement strand
ACGGGCAGCTACAGCCACCGGGTGTGCCTGGCGAGCTGTTGATTGGCGGGCCCAGCGTGGCCATGGGCTACCTGAACAATGCTGAGCTGACGGCCAGCAGGTTTATAGCCAGCCCCTACGCTGTTGGCGAGCGGCTGTACCGCACAGGTGACTTAGTGAAGCTGAACAAAGCCGGTGAGCTTGTGTTTTTAGGCCGTACTGACGACCAGGTGAAGCTGCGCGGCTTCCGTATAGAACTGGGTGAGGTGAGCTACCAGCTTAGCCAGCACCCTGATGTACATCATGCCGTTGCGCTGGTTCGCGATGAGCAGCTGGTGGCCTGGTATACTGCAAAAGAGGCCCTGGTGCAGCAGGTACTGGCTACCTACTTAAGTGCCTTGTTGCCAGGCTATATGGTGCCCCAGCATTTTGTATGGCTTGAGGCACTGCCCCTAACCGGCAACGGCAAGGTTAATAAACTGGCCCTGCCCAACCCAAAATTGCAGGTAGCGGCTGTGGTAGCACCCAATACTGCTACTGAAAAAGCCCTGTTGCCCTTGTGGGCCGATGCCCTGAAGCGGGCAGCGGACGAAACAAGTATTAAGGCTGCCTTTTTTGAGTTGGGCGGCCACTCAATGAAAGCCGTTACCCTGATGGCCGCCATTAACAGGCAAATGGGCTTAAACCTGCCGTTGGTTACGCTATACCACCACAATACCATTGAGGCATTGGCCCTGCATATTGAGGCACAATTACAGCAGCCCAGTATAAGTAAGGCAGCTAACCATTTGGTGGCCTTAAGCGCTGCCTTTGATGCCAATAGGCCAACTATGTTTTTAATACACGATGGCAGCGGCCACCTCACAGGGTATGCCGCCCTGGCGCAAGGCATGGCCAATTACAATATATGGGGGTTACAATACCCAGGGGTTGACGCGTTGGCCCCGCAACACCTGAGCGTTACTACGCTTGCCAGGCAGTATGTGGCATCAATCCTTGATGCACAGCCTACAGGGCCGTACCTGGTTGCAGGCTGGAGTCTCGGGGGCACCATTGCTTTTGAGGTGGTGCGCCAGCTTGAGCAAATGGGTAAACAGGTTCAGGCAGTTGTTTTGATTGATACAGCTTTTCTGTCACAGCAAACAGCGGCCCAAGGGCCTT
>CAZXTW010000246.1:0-7082 GCA_964643525.1 uncultured Roseivirgaceae bacterium | reverse complement strand
AGCAGGCCTTATTGTCAAACCTGCTGCCACAACTGGCTACTGCCTTTGGCCAGGCCTCAGGTATTGAGGCCCTTTGGCAAATTGTGGCTCAACACCCACAGCAGCTGGCTGCCACTATTGAGCAGGCATTGACTGACGAACTAAAGGCCTTGATACCAGACTGGCAAACCCTGCCTGCCTTAACACTTACGGGCAGGGTCAATACCATTCGCAGCCTGATGGCTGCCGTGGCTGACTATACACCACCAGCCAGCTACCAGCCTAAGGCAAATGCCATTTACATCAAGGCTCAGCACAGTCAGTTTAGCCTGAAAACACTAATAAAATATTTTAACCAACACCTGTGGTATGCTGAAGTGCCAGGCAGCCATACAGGCATCATGCAGGCACCAAACGTGCAGGCATTAATTGCTGAATTAAGGCACCTGTTACAGACAGTGCATGCCCACAGGGCACAGCAGACCTCACTGGCAGAATAACCCATAAACCATCAGCCACCCTTCTTTTAAAAGAAAGCAGTTATGAAACAACAAACACCAAGCATTTTATTGGCTTGGGTGTTGTTGCTGGTCATCGGTATCAGCACACCCCAAGTATGGGCCAACCAAACCACCCCGGCTACTCAGGAAGAGTTAGAAGCTGAAATTGTAGACCTGATGGACAGGGGAAACATACCCGGCCTGAGCATAGCCTGGGTTAAGGGTAACCAAACCACTATTAAAAGCTATGGCCATGCTGATGCCCACGGCCAGGTGCCAGTAACGGGCAACACACAATTTCAAATAGGCTCATGCACCAAGGCATTTACCGGCCTGGCAGTACTGCAATTGCAGGCGGCAGGCAAGCTGCAACTAACAGATGCTGTTACGCAGTACCTGCCCTGGTTCAAGGCCAGTTTTGAAGGGCAGCCCGCCAGCATTACCCTGGGGCACCTGCTGTACCACACCTCGGGCATACGGTGGCGCACCATTGCTGATATACCGGCAACACAGGCCCCTGATGCGTTAGAGCAAACGGTGCGCACCCTGGTCAATACCGACCTGCATGAGCTGCCTGGGCAGGCCTACCAGTATGCCACCATTAATTATGATGTACTGGCACTTGTGGTACAACAGGTAACCGGTTTGCCCTTTGAGGCTTATTTACAGCAAAACGTGATTGATGCAGTACCCATGCCCAATGCCCGGATAGGCCAGGCGGCCGACTCGGCCCTGCTGGCTACCGGCCACCGCATTAGTTTCTTTTCGGCACGCCCCTACAATGCACCGGTATACAAAGGCAATAATGCGGCGGGTTATATTGTGGCAGATATAAACGATATGGTGGCCTGGCTGCAATTGCAAATGGGGCAGCAACCCAACCACCCCCTGGCGGGCGTTGTAGCTGCCAGCCATGAAAGAGACGCCAGCGTGGCCCCCCATGGTGTTGACAGCTATGCTGCCGGCTGGGAGGTATCACTGGCCGGGCAGGGCACCATTTACCATGGTGGCTACAACCCCAACTATACTGCACATGTGATATTCAGGCCACAGCAGCAACTTGGGCTGGTGGTATTGGCCAATGCCAACAGCAACTTTACCAGCCACATGGGCAATAAGTTAATGATGATGATGGCCGGCGAAGAAATTGAGCGAGAGTATGACCCTGGTGATGGTAACGATAAAACCTATAGTACAGTAAGTATTGCCATGTGGCTGTACCTGTTCATTAACCTGGTGTTTATAGGCTATATGGTGCGTGAGGCTATAGCCGGGCGCCGCCGCTTGACCAACCCTGGCCTAAAAAAGTGGGTGCGGTTTGCCAGGGTGCTGTTGTGCTGCATGCCCTTTGCTGCGGGGCTTTACCTACTGCCACAGGCTCTGTTTGGCTTTAACTGGGCGGCCATGATGGTCTGGTCGCCGGGCAGCTTTGGCACCATGGTAGCCAGCCTCATTGCTGGTGCAGGCCTTACATTTGTAACCTACCTGGTGTCGTTATTCCTACCAGAGCCCAACGAGTACAAGCGGCGCATCCCCCAGATTATGCTGCTAAGCATTTTGTCTGGCCTGGCCAATGTAGCAGTAATCATAACTGTTACTTCTTTCATCGATTCTGATGTGCCTATAGGCTACCTGGTGTTTTACTATAGCCTGATTATTGCGTTGTACCTCATTGGGCGTCGGTTTGTGCAGATTAACCTGATCCGCTTTGCGCGTGGGCTGGTGTATGATTTACGCATGCAGCTTATTCATAAGGTGTTTTCTACTTCGTATGATCGGTTTGAGAAAATAGACAGAGGCCGGGTTTACACTGCCCTGAACGACGATGTAAACACCCTGGGCCAATCGGCCAATATGATGGTAGGCCTCATTACCAGCACTATTACTGCTGTGGGGGCTTTTGTTTACCTTGGTTCAGTAGCCTTGTGGGCCACCCTGCTTACCATAAGCCTGATTGTGGCACTGGCTACTCTGTATTATTATGTGGCCAGGCGCACCAATGTGTTTTTTGAAAAAGCCCGAGATTCACGCGATGTATTTATGCGCCTGATTAATGGCATGATTGACGGCTTTAAAGAAATAAGCCTGCACAAAAGAAAAAAGATAGCTTACAAAGCTGACGTAGCTACTTCGGCCAAAGTATACCGCGATAAGGTAACCACTGCTGATATTCGGTTTACTGATGCTTTTATGGTGGGTGAGTCGTTTCTGGTGGTGTTGTTGGGGCTGGTAGCCATTGGCATGATGGAGCTGTTTCCTAACATTCGCTACTACACCATCATGAGCTTTGTGATTGTATTGCTGTACCTGATTGGGCCTGTGAATGAAATCCTGAACTCAGTACCCGGCATTATGAATTTGCGTATTGCCTGGCAACGTGTAAAGCGCTTTATAAATGAACTGCCGGCCAATCTTGACCTTGACCAGATACCTGAGCGCAGCATTAAAAAAGTAGCTGATTATGCTGTTGATAGTGTGACCTACCAGTTTAAAGATGCTGAAGGCAACGCCACAGGCTTTAAAGTGGGGCCGGTAAGCTTTCAACTCAATGCGGGGCAAATTCTGTTTATTATTGGGGGCAATGGCAGCGGCAAAACTACCCTGGCCAAAATGCTTACCGGGTTGTATGCCCCTGACCGTGGGCAGGTGCGGGTTAACGGCCAGGCCATGAAGCCGTATGAGTTGAGCGAGTATTTCTCGACCGTATTCAGCCCCGCACATTTGTTTGAAAAGCTATACAATATAGATACTGAGGCCAAGGCTGAAAGTATTGATGAATTGTTGGAATTGCTTGACCTGCACAAGAAGGTAACCATTCAAGACAACCACTACAATACCATACGCCTGTCTGGCGGGCAGCAAAAAAGACTGGCCCTATTGCAGTGCTACCTTGAAGATACCCCCATTTACCTGTTTGATGAGTGGGCTGCCGACCAGGACCCCAGCTACCGCAACTTCTTTTACCGCACCCTGCTGCCTGAAATGCGCCGGCAAGGCAAGATTGTGATTGCCATTACTCATGACGATCATTATTTTGACGTAGCAGATAAAGTGGTGAAGATGAATCAGGGTAAACTGGAAGAGTATAGTGGTGCCGGGCTTTTTGAAAAAGTAGAAATGCCTGCATAAACGCATATAAAATATTGTAACTCACTAGGCCACACCAATTTGGTGTGGCTTTTTTGTTAAATGTAAGTTGGGTTTAAGTGGCATTTAGCACAAAACCAAGCCTTTGAATAATGGTATAATGAGATGATACTTTAGGATTCATCTGTGCTTAGGCGCCGCTTGTCTTTATTTTATAGTGGTTAATCGAATTGGCGCTGCATATATTCTAATATTCATTACCTTATTGATAAGAAACATAAAAACAGATGTAATTTATTGCTGTATTATTTACCTGACTGATTACAACCAAAATTTCTTCTTAAGAATTATTTAGCAAGGTTATAAGTGATTGATGAACTAGTAAAGTAAAGTTATGGCTCAATTTATTGCGATTAATGAGCGTGTTGAAGTTCATGCTGATACTGTTATGGCAGTAGTGAACTCTATGAAGACAGGCAAGGAAACAAGGGTAAAAATACTAAATGCACATAGTATTTACCCTGAAAAAAAAGAGTGGTTTTCACAACAAAACTGGTTAAATGCTTTTAAGGAAGTGTTTCAGTTATTGGGTGGAATGAACCTGTTTATGATTGGCAAGGCTGTAATCAGTACGGCGCAGTTCCCGCCAATGCGCAACTTACATGAAGCGCTACAGTCGTTAGATGTAGCCTACCACATGAACCACCGTGTAAACGGGCAGGTCATGTTTGATCATACCACAGGCAGTATGACAGAGGGCATAGGCCACTACCACTTAACTGAGTTTAATGCGGCCGGTAAAAGGGCTGTGATGGTTTGCAACAACCCTTACCCCAGCAAATTTGATGAAGGCATCATTACGCAGCTGGTCAGGAAGTTTAAGCCATTGGGTGCACGTGAGTCTATTAAGCTTGACACAACAAAAGAAACCCGACTTGAAGGAGGTGACTCGTGCACCTACCAAATTACCTGGTAAAACCAGGCTACCCCTAAGCTGTTTATACCTTACCCTGCCCACCTTTGGGGGCAGGGTATTTTAGTGTGTGCCGGTAAGGCAGGTACAGACTTACCATTAGCTTGCTATGCAGTTATTGCTAAAACCAACGGAGTGTTGGCTTATGATTACCTGATGGTGATCCTGAATTGGTAATAGAACCATCACTCTGATGTTATGAAGTGGAATTGATGTATGCTTAACTGAATATTTAAGTTTGCAAAAACTAACCAACCCAGCCCCGTGCGCAAGCACGGGGCTTTTTTTATGTCTTTTCATGTCTAACACCCTCTGTCACAGCCCCCAGGGATCTCTAGGGAACCTCCAGGGCGGATATGGTCTCTCTTTCTCACACCTTTGCATTGTCGGCAGGGCACACCGCTACAGACCAGCTTACTTATTGGTTGTATGCGGCCACCTGCTGAAGGCTGCGTAGCAAGCGGCACCTCTGCGGCAAAGGGGAAATAACAATTGGCCAATGAGACGCTGCTTGCTGCCCAGCCACCTCCCCTGATCTGGGGCCTTGCTGGTGGTAAGGCTCCCTTTCCCAATCATGTAAAACATGCGCTCTGCCCTATGGGGCAGCCTGGGACTGCCTTGCCCAAACTTTTTGGGCAGGGGGAGAGGGCACATTTCTGATTCAAAATGCAAACCATATTTAAAACACTGATATGCTTATTAATTGTTGTTTGTTTTACCGCTTGCGCCACTGACGATGGCCCCCTGTTTGGCCAGGACAGTACCCAGGTATTGGTGAGCTTATGGCTGCCTAGTACCAGCGGCGGAAATAACGGCGGGGTTGATGGTAACGGGGGTGATGATGACGACCCTGTGATACAAGGGGTGGTGCAAAATACCAACCAGGAGCTGCTTGCTACTGCTACTGTGCGTATAGTTGATGCCACCGCCCAAAGCACTGAAGCTACGGTGGTGACCGACAGTGTGGGGCAGTTTGATGTGGCGGTAACGCCAGGCACGTATTATTTTGAAGTAGATGCCTCAGGGTACGCCCTGCAACAAAGTGACAGTGTGCTGGTTGAGGCAAGCATGTACTCTGTGCTTGAAGTGCAATAAGTAACGCTTCGTTCACAACACCTGAATATCATGTACTCAAGGCAGCCTGCCATAAGCGGGCTGCCTTTTGCCATTTATACAGACAACACCCAGCTATGCTCTGCCCCGTTGTTATTTTTTAACCTCCATTGCGCACCTATTTGCTTGCTGAGGTTTTCGAAAAGCCTGGTACCAATGCCTGTGGTGGCCCCTTGGGCTATGCCGGGGCCGTTGTCTTTTAGCGTTAACTGTAACTTATTGGCAGTTCGTGTAAGGGTGATCCAGAGCTTTGGTTCGGGGTGCTTTTTAAAGGCATACTTAAACGTATTGGTGAGTGCCTCATTGAGCATTTGGCCCAGAATAATACTTCTGTCCATATCCAGGTCGGTGTCGTCCAGGGCTATATTGATAGCTATTGTATTGAGCGAATAATTAAAACTGTACATTACGTCAAAGGCCAAGTCTTCTAAATACGCTTTTAAGTTCACCTGCTCTAGCGCCCCTTCTTTATTGATATACAGCTTTTGGTGCAACGTGCTAATGGCCTTTAAACGGTTTTGGTTGTCACGAATTAAATCTTGCCTTTCGGGGTCGCTAAAGCGTTCCATTTCCATACTGAGCAGGCCCCAGAATGCAGTCAGGTTATTTTTGGTGCGGTGGTGCATTTCGGTTAACAGCACCTTTACCCTTTGTCCATACTGTTCAGCCTCCTGTTTTTGTTGTACCACCCGTTTGCGCTCTCGCCAAATTAGTAGGGTCAGTATGGCAAACACAGCCCCGGTACCAATGGCTATGTTTTGGTTGTTTTGTGCTTTTAACAGGGCATTTTCTTTCATAAGCAGCTGGGCGGTAAGCATATTGTACCCATGCACAGCTTCAAGCTGGGCTATGCGTTCGTTGCGTTGCCGGTTTAGGCGGGCGCTTTTTAAGGAATCAATCTGGCTGTTGATGGCTGCTAAGGGGTTAGGCCCGTACACTACCAGGGCCTGCACGCGCTTTTCAGCTAAAAAGTTAATGTGAATATCTGTAGCTTCAGTTAAGCTATGTAGTAATATTTCGGCTCTGCCCAGCCAATAATTTGCTGAATCATGCGCCCTGGTTAGCCTGTTAATGATTGCATGTTCAATACACAAATTGGCCAGCATACTGGTGTCAGCAAGGTTGGTACTGAGCGCAAGTGCATTGGCTAAATACTGCTTGCTTTGTGCATAGTTTTCTTCTTGTTTGGCCAAGCGGGCCAGGTTAAGGTAGGTGGTGCCCATCTTTTTGTATTGTTTCAGGCTGTCTTTGGCATGTACGGCTTTTTCCAACCAAATCGTTGCCAGCTGGTATTGCTCTTTTTGCTCATATAATTTGCCCATATTGTTGTATATAGAGCCAATATTGCGTAGCTGTAATTCTTTACTAATTTTCAGAGCCTGCTTTTGGGCTGCCAGGGCGGCCTCATAATGGTTAAGCTGCCTGTGTAG
>CAZXTW010000245.1:0-8276 GCA_964643525.1 uncultured Roseivirgaceae bacterium | reverse complement strand
CCGTTACGCGTGTTGCCGTCGTCACAGACCTCACCACCTTCACGATCGCCATCAGGTTTGCGTAGCATTCTATACATGAAGTATATCATAATCAGGTAGGCAATGCCACTCAACACCATATTGATAATGTAAGGCTGTATCATGAAAACTTCTTTTACTCAGAGAAACATCAAAAGGCTGCAATAGTTCATCTAACGGCTTGAGGCGTGTTAACGAATAGCATAACCTGCTGCCTTTTGCGTACTGTACTAAATTTACAAAAAAATTAATGTTTTTACCTTCTATCTAAAAAATAGATTAACAGAATGTTACCCAGCAAGCGTCTACAGCCCTATAGATTAATTATTTGGGTATGTAAGAAATACCACAGGATGTTGTAATTGAATAATTCTTGTTTATTTTACATTAATAAAATCATTTGTACCCTGAAACCACATTTCTTTTTTAATTTTAGGGCCGGTTTAAACCAAGACCACCCGGTTACGATATGCTGTTAAGCCTATACACTAATATAAATGAACTGATTCTCTTCGGGGTGTTTGGCGTAATCATCATCCTTTTTCTAGTGGTAGACTTAGGTTTGCTGCACAGAAAGGCTGAGGTGATTTCTCAACGGTCGGCATTGTTGCAATCAATATTTTGGGTAGCCATCTCCATGGTGTTTGCAGGCTTTGTTTACTTTTATGATGGCGGGCAAGAAAATGCCCTGTTGTTCCTTTCGGCCTATCTTACTGAAAAAGCCCTTTCGGTTGATAATATTTTCGTCATACTGCTCATTCTTAAATACTTTGCTGTAAAAGAAGAGTACTACCACAAAATACTTTTCTGGGGCATTTTGGGGGCACTGGTTTTCAGGGCCATTTTTATTTTTCTGGGGGCATTACTCATTAGCCAGTTCCATTGGATACTCTATATATTCGGGGCATTTCTGGTGTACTCAGGCATCAAAATATTTGGTGATGATGAGGAGATGGAAATTGAGCCAGAAAACAATCCGCTTATTAAGTTTACCCGCAGGTTTTTGCGTATCACTAAAGAAAATGCCGAAGGTAAATTCATTCTACGCAAAGGGGGTAAGCTGTACTTTACGCACCTCTTTCTTGTGATTGTCTTGATTGAATCGACTGATTTGATTTTTGCTGTTGATTCAATACCGGCTGCGTTTGCCATTACTCAAAATGAGTTCATTATTTATACCTCTAATATATTTGCAGTAATGGGGCTCAGGGCCATGTTCTTTTTATTAGCCAGTGTGCTCAATAAATTCCACCTGTTGCAAAAGGGCCTTTCGATCGTGCTCGTATTCATTGGGTTAAAAATGCTGCTTGAAATTATTCATGTGCACGTACCCATTATGTGGTCGTTTGCAATAATTATTAGTTCGTTGGTGCTTTCAATGGTGCTGTCACTGGTATTTAAAAAGCCTGATGGTGATGATGACGCAGCTGCGGTTGAAGATTCTGAAGAGTACAAAGCCATTGCACAGCCTGACCAGAAGGGCAATCTGGCAAACAAAGAAACCAACCTCTCATAGGCAATATTAGCCGTTGCCTCTCTGATTTTACTCAACTATTTTGAAAACACCGTTGGCAACCATACATTGCAAGGCATATGCATAACAGTTTGCGTAAACTGGTTTGGGCGGTACTGATGTTAACCGGTAGCCTGTGTATTGGTATTGTAGGCTATATGAGCATTGAAGCTTACAGCCTGCTAGATGCCCTCTATATGAGTGTCATTACCATCTCTACCGTTGGCTATGGCGAGGTAAACACCCTGTCGGCTACAGGTAAGCTCTTCACCTCGTTTTACATTATCCTTAACCTGACCATTTTTGCCTATGTGGTGTCAATCATTTCAAACTATTTGTTTGAGGGTGAGCTGAGGCACATATTTAAAAACTACTTTTCAGACAGAGAGGTGAATAAACTAACCAACCATACGATTGTGTGCGGGCTGGGCCGCAATGGCTACCGTGCCAGTGAAGAGTTTTTGAAAAGCGGTGAGCCCTTTGTGGTGGTAGAAAAGAACAAAGAACTGCTTGATGACTTGCCCATTACAGAAAAGCTGCTGCTTGTGTTGGGTGACGCCACCCACGATGATGTATTGCGTAAAGCAGGCATTGAGCGGGCCAAGGCCATTATAACCACCCTGCCCAGCGATGCTGAAAACGTATTCATTACTTTAACAGCACGTGAGCTAAACCCCACTATTAGAATTGTAGCCCGAGCTTCTGAAGAAAACTCTTTGACCAAGCTGGAACGTGCCGGAGCCAATAACGTAGTGATGCCCGATGCCATTGGCGGCATGCACATGGCCCAATTAATTACAAAGCCTTATGTAATTGAGTTTTTAGACCTGCTTAGCGGCATTGGCAATGCGGCCATGCACCTTGAAGAGTTTTCGTACAACCAGTTTAAAGATGAGTTCAAAGACAAATCATTGAAAGAGCTGGATATACGCAACCAGACAGGTGTAACCATTATTGGCTTTAAAGATGATAAGAGTGGCTTTTCATTTCACCCTGGTGCTGACACCATTATGGGGCGCGATGACATTATGATTGTACTGGGCACCCAGCCGCGTATTGATCAGTTCAAAGACTATTACGGCACCTGAGATTGATTTACTTTGCTGACTTGCCTGAAATATTGACTGGCTGCACCATTAAGCAGCACAGCAACCTGCCTGTAACTTATTTATTGACTGACAGCCGGAAGGCAGTACCCTCACAGGCCGCATTGTTTTTTGCCATTAAGGGTAAAAACCATGATGGGCACCAGTATATTGATGCCCTGTACCAGGCGGGTGTGCGGCAGTTTGTGGTAGAGCAAGGCCATGGGCGTGACCTTGGCCATTTGGCCCAGGCAAACATATGTACCGTTGCCAGCAGCCTGCATGCCTTACAGCAATTGGCTGCGGCGCACCGCCAACAGTTTAAAATACCCGTATTGGCCATTACAGGCAGCAATGGCAAAACCATTGTAAAAGAGTGGCTGGCACAGTTGGCCAGCGGGTGGCAGCACGTGGTAAAGAGCCCTAAAAGCTACAACTCGCAATTGGGTGTGCCGTTATCAGTATGGCAAATGGAGGCGCGCCACCAGTTGGCAGTATTTGAGGCAGGTATATCGCGCCCTGGTGAGATGGAGCGGCTGGCTGCAACCATTGCCCCCACCCATGGGCTGTTTACTAATATTGGTACTGCGCATGATGAAGGGTTTACTGGCTGGGCTCAGAAAATAAATGAAAAGGCCAGGCTTTTTGCTACGTGTAGCACCATTTATTATTGTAAAGACCACCAGCAGGTGGCCGTTGCACTTGAAAGCCTTTACCCCGAAGCCGTGTTGGTGAGCTGGTCACTAAAGGGTAAGCCTGCAACCTTGCAGGCCAAAACAATTGACAGCAGGGCAGGGGCTACTAACCTGCAATGCCTGTGGCAAGGCAAGGCCTACCTGTTTACCTTTCCATTTACAGATGCCGCCTCTGTTGAAAATGCCCTGCATTGTATTTGTTGCCTGTTACACTTTGGCATGCCTGCCCATGCTTTGGTTGATAAGGTGCCCACCCTGGCAGGCTTACACATGCGCCTTGAAATGAAAGGAGGCATACAGAACAGTTACATTGTTGATGACAGCTATAGCAACGACCTGGCAGGTTTAGAAGTAGCCCTTGATTTTTTAGACCAGCAACAGCAAAAGAGCAAAAAAACGCTCATATTGTCTGATTTGCCTGAAACAGGCCTTACAGAGGCAGCACTGTATAGCAAGGTAGCCAAACTGGTGCAGCACAAAGGCATTACAAGTTTTATAGGGGTGGGGCCTGCCATGAGCAACCAGGCACATGCCTTTGCTCAAATACAGGCTGCCTTTTACCCTAATGTACCGGCCTTACTAAAGGCATTGCCAGCCATTGATTTTTCAGAACAGTTGGTACTGGTAAAAGGAGCCCGGAAGTACAGACTTGAACAGGTAGTTGAGGCCCTGCAACAAAAAGTACATGGCACCCAGCTTGAAATAAACCTTGACGCCCTGACTGATAACCTGAATTATTACCGCAGTAAGCTACAGCCTGGCACCCGGTTAATGGTAATGGTTAAAGCCTTTGCTTATGGCGGGGGCAGTGCAGAAATAGCCCATTTACTGCAGTTTCAGCAAGTGAACTATTTGGCCGTGGCCTACCCTGATGAGGGCATTGCCCTGCGCGCCAGTGGCATTACCCTGCCAATAATGGTCATGAACCCTGGTAAAGGGGCCTGGGCCAAGCTAATTGACCATAACCTGGAGCCTGAAATCTATAGCCTGGCACAATTGCATGAGCTAATAGCCTACTTGTTACAAACTGGTAAAGCGTGCACCATACACCTCAAGCTTGATACCGGCATGCACCGCCTGGGCTTTACCCAAACTGATTTACCAGGGTTACAGGCAGCCCTGCGGGCAGCAAAAGGCATAACCGTAGCTACTATTTTTAGCCACCTGGCAGGCTCTGACGCCGCAGAACATAATGACTACTCGCACCAGCAGGCCAAACAATTCAGTACATGGGCAGATGATATTAGTCAGGGCCTGCCTTGCAGGCCATTGTGGCATTTGTGCAACTCGCCTGCTATGCTTAGGTTTCCTGAATACCATTATGATATGGTGCGTTTGGGTATTGGCTTGTATGGGGTAGACCCTACTGGCAGTGGGCAAGCACAGCTGAAACCCATCAGCACTTTAAAAACTACCGTATCACAGGTGAAGCATGTCAAGGCTGGTGATACGGTAGGGTATAGCCGGGCAGGGGTGGCTACCCGCGACACCACTGTGGCCACTGTGGCCATTGGCTATGCCGATGGGTACGACCGTAGGTTTGGCAAGGGGGTGGGCTACATGCTGGTAAACGGGCAAAAGGCACCCGTCATGGGTAATGTATGTATGGATATGACCATGCTTGATGTGACCGGCATTGATGTGACTGAAGGCGATGAGGTAATAGTATTTGGTACTGACCTGGGTATTGCTGAACTGGCCAGCCAGATTGGCACCATAGCTTATGAAATACTAACTAATGTAAGCGATAGGGTAAAGCGTGTGTACTATACGGGGTAGCGCCAGCTTAACCCCCACAGCCCAGGTTTTTTTTCAGGTCAATCTCTTCGCTAATACCGCCAAAGTCAAAGTCGTCATCATGGTCAAAATCAGGCATGGCCGGTGTGGGCACTTTTGCCTGAGGCTTCTCTGTCTGCTGTTTCGTGTTTGGGCTTTGTGGTTTTGCCATAACTGTTTTGCTTTACAAACTAAACGTTGGCAGGTACCGCGTCAGTTCAACTGGCTGGGTTAATTGGTAGTATCTGTCAGCTTGAAGCCAATACCATGGTAATTTACAATTTCAACCTGTTCATCAGCTTTGAGGTATTTGCGCAGCTTTGAGATAAATACATCAAGGCTACGGCCCAAAAAGTAATCGTCATTGCCCCAAACCTTATTTAATATATCGTTGCGGCGTGCCACCTGGCCCTTTTGCATACATAGGTAGCGCAAAATATCTGCTTCTTTTTGTGTGAGGGTGCGCACCTGTTCATCAAGGTGCAACGACAGGTTGCGGTGGTCAAACGTATAGCGGCCAATATCAAAAATATGCTGCGTCAGGTGCATGCTCTTTTGCATGCGGCTGCGCTTTAAAAACACATCAATTCTTAGCAGCAGCTCTTCAATACTAAACGGCTTGGTTACGTAATCATCGGCCCCGGCCCTAAAGCCAGCAATCTTATCTTCTTTCATTGACTTGGCTGTTAAGAACAAAATTGGGGTCATCTCGTCTTTTTCCCTAATGCTGGTCGCCAGGGTAATGCCGTCTTTCTTGGGCAGCATAATATCAAGTATGCACAGGTCAAATGCCTGCTGCTGCCAGGTAGTCCATGCCTGCTCGCCATCAGCGCAGTGTGTTACGGCAAAGCCGCTAATTTCCAGGTTGTCTTTAATAACAAAGCCCAGGTTATGGTCGTCTTCTACAAGTAAAATGGTGCCTTTGCTCATACTCATGCTTATCAGTGGCTTACTGGCAGGGCAACAGTAAAAGTAGTGCCGTGGCCTGCTTCACTTTGCAGCCATACCCTGCCGCCATGCGCTTTAATCATTTTATAAACGTAGCTTAGCCCCAGGCCAAACCCTTTTACATCGTGCAAATTACCGGTGGGCACCCTGTAAAACTGCCTGAAAACCTTTTTGCGGTGGTGTTGGGCAATGCCCACGCCATTGTCGCGTACATGTATCTGTACATTCTTGCCATTGTTTTCACTGCTAATGCTTATCTGGGGCTGCTTTTGGCAATACTTCATGGCGTTGTCAATCAAATTAAAAAAGATATTGGTCAGGTGCAGCTTATCACCTACCATAGTACTTTTCTCTGCTTTGGTTTCCAGTTCTATGCAGCATTCTTCCCAATTATCAGTTAGGCGGGCCCGGGCAATGGCCAGCTCAATGACCTCGTGTACGTCTAACTGCTCGCGGTTAAGCTTAATGGCTTTTTTGTCAGAGGTAGCCATATGCAGTACGCGCTCTACCTGGCTTTTCAGGCGGCGTGCCTCTTCACCTATAATCTTGGCATAATTATGCAGCCGATCTGGGTCTTTGGTAATGGTGGGCTTGCTAAGCACATCGCTGCTAATGGCTATGGTGCTCAGGGGTGTTTTAAACTCGTGGGTCATATTATTCACAAAATCACGCTGCACCTCGCTCAAACGCTTTTGCTTTAGAATCACAAACATGGTGTACCCAAAAAATACAATAACCACCAGCAGTACAAAAGAAGAAAACGCCCAAATACCCATTTCGCCTACCAGGTTGCTGTCTTTATTCGGGAAGTACACCCCAAAATAATACTCGTTGCGGTCAAGCTTAGGGAAGGCCATACTGCTGCTTTGGCCAGTGTTTTTACTGTCAAGGTCTACATAATTGCCATAAACCATATTTTCGCCACTACAGTCATAAATGCCGTATTCAAAGTCGCTGGTAATTTCTCGCTTCTTAAATGCGCTAATCAAAAAGGCTTCCAGCTGCTTGGGGTCTATAAAATCGTTAACCATTACAGTATAGTAAGCATCTGAAATTTGGTTAATGGGGTTTGACTTCAGGGCGTCTACCCCGTTATAATCGCACAGGTTGCCCACCACGCTGCGCAGGGCAATCTGTACCTGGTGGTTAAACTGGCGCTCGCGCATATTCAATGCCCGCCGCACCCAGTATACCTGCGTCATGGTAATACCAACAATGCAAATAGTGGCCAGCACTACCAACAGCCTAATTGTATGCCTACTCATGCCACTAATTTATCAATATTCAATGGCTAAGGGTATATTTTAACAGTTCATTAACAGTTTAAGGCCTTTGCCCAGGCACATTAACAAGCCAATAACATTTGTTACCAAGCCATTAACAGTGCTTGTCAAGGCTGTGCTGCACCTTTGTACTGTACAATTTAAAACACCAAAAACCAATGATTATGAGACAGTTCAAAGCCATCGCGTTCATTTTATTACTGGGTTGTATCACTGCCAATGCACATGCCAATTTAAATGCCGCAGCAGACGTAACCGTTGTGCTGGCCCGCTTTGCCGTACTGAGTGTAGACAAAACGGCCTACGATTTTGGCGAGGTAGAACAAGGCGCCCCCGTAACGGCTACTTTTACCATTACCAACTCGGGCGATGCCCCCCTGAAGCTGTTAAATGTAAAGGGCTCTTGCGGCTGCACCGTGGTTGATTATACCCAGACTGAAATTGCCCCTGGTGCCACCGGCACTGTTGAGGCTACCTACAATGCCAAAAAAATGGGTGCCTTCAATAAAACGGTAACTGTTACCAGCAATGCCAAAGACCCTGTGCAGGTGCTGCGTATTACCGGTGAGGTAATTTAAGCAATAGCCTCAGCTTAATCTTTAAAAGAGGGCCAGCTTACCGCTGGCCCTCTTTTTGTATCTATAAAATTATAAAAAGAGACCCTGGTCATTGGTGCAGACATGGGCGTGTGCTAACTTTCTGATGCGAACCTAACCTGATCAGAATGTCATCTGCAAAACTTGCTGTGGGCTATCAAGGCATTGCTTACAGCAACAACCACCAGGCTGCGCAAGTACTTTGCCACCGTGCAGGCTTGCAGCATGCCCGCCTGGTGCCACTTATTACCTCTGCCAACGTGGCCCATGCTTTACAAAACAGAGATATTGACCTTGGTGTAATGGCCATTAGCAACAGTATTGGGGGTGAGGTGGCCGAGACCAAAGCAGCTTTACAGCAA
>CAZXTW010000244.1:0-8323 GCA_964643525.1 uncultured Roseivirgaceae bacterium | reverse complement strand
TCATTTGCTATTTAAGGCACAGGTTATATGTAATTCTCGCCTTTTTTAGTCTTCACGTCTTTTACAAACTCTCTAAACTGCTTTTCAAGGTCTTTCTCACAAATGAGCAGCACATTGTCACACTCAGCCACCAGGTAGTTATTTAGCCCCTGCACCACCATGAGCTTATCTTCCGGGCCTTTGATAAAACAGTTCTTCGTATCGTATAGCATGGCATCAGCATCGATGGCGTTGTTATGCTCATCTTTATCAAAGTGCTCATGCAATGAGTTCCACGAGCCCAGGTCAGACCAGCCAAACTCGCCCAGCACAGTATACACATTGCTGGCTTTTTCCATTATGCCGTAGTCTATTGAGATGTTTTTGCAGTGTGAGTAGGCTTTGTTAATAAAGTTCTCTTCCTGGTCAGTGTAATAATCGTCGTGACCGTCTTGAAAAATCTCAGCTGTTTCAGGCATGTATGCCTCAAAGCTTTTCTTGATTGAGGCTACCGTCCAGACAAAAATGCCTGAGTTCCATACAAATTCACCACTTTCAACAAATTTGGTAGCCAGCTCAAGGTTTGGCTTTTCAGTAAAGGTTTTTACCTTTTTGTAGGGCTTCTCATCAGGTATATACTGTATATAGCCATACCCGGTTTCTGGCCTGTGTGGTTTAATGCCAAGGGTAAGCAGCCGATCACCACTGCGGGCAGCTTCCAGGCAGGTATTAATACTATCATAAAAGGCCTGCTCATTAAATATGGCATGGTCTGATGGTGACACTACAATACCTGCGTTTGGGTTTATTTTCCCAATTTTATAGCTGGCATAGGCAATGCACGGGGCAGTGTTGCGCCGGGCAGGCTCTAACAGCACCTGGTCGTTCTTAAGCATAGGCAACTGTTCTTTTACCTGCTTTTCGTACGCCGCATTGGTAACGATATATATATTTTCAGCCGGGCAGATGTTCAGGAATCTGTCCAGGGTCATTTGCAACAATGATTTGCCTGTTCCTAATATGTCAAGGAACTGCTTTGGTCTTTCATTTCTGCTATAAGGCCAAAAACGGCTGCCTACACCGCCAGCCATGATAATTACATAGTTGTCTGAATTGCTCATACAATACCTTCTTTTAGAAAATCGTGTAAGTGTACAAAACCTGCAATTTCGCCGTTGTTGGTTACAATCAACTGCGATATATTATTTTCTTGCAATAAGTTTAATGCTGTTACAGCATAGGTGCCCAGAGGCACTGTTTTGGGGTTGGCACTCATTACCTCACTGGCAGTAATGCCACTCAGGTCGGGGTGTTGTTCCATCATGCGCCTCAAATCGCCATCGGTAATAATACCAGCTAATGCCTCCTGTTCGTCCAATACGGCAGTAGCGCCCATTCGTTTAGAGGATATCTCCATAATCACCTCTCTGATAGGGGCATTTTTGTGTACCATTGGCTTCTCATTGGCATGCAGTATGTCATCTACTTTCAAATACAGCCGTTTGCCCAAAGCACCGCCAGGGTGGTAGCGTGCAAAATCGCTGCTACTAAAATCACGGGCATGCAACAGGGCCACAGCCAAAGCATCACCCATGGCCATATGCGCAGTAGTAGATGTTGTAGGCGCCAAATTATGCGGGCAGGCTTCTACATCAATGGTGGCATTCAGCACAAAGTCGGCCTGTTGGGCCAGGTCAGACTGTGTATTGCTCACTAAAGCCACCAGCTTCACACCTGTGCGCTTAATGAGCGGAACCAACACTTTTACTTCGGGGGTATTACCACTTTTAGAAACGCATATCACCAGATCGTCTGCCTGGATCATGCCTAAGTCGCCGTGAATGGCATCTGCCGCATGCATAAACAATGCTGGCGTGCCTGTAGAATTAAGGGTTGCTACTATTTTAGAGGCTATGATTGCACTTTTACCTACTCCGGTCATGACAACACGACCCTTTATCTGGAGAATTTCTTGAACTAAAAGATCAAAATTGTGGTCTATAAAATGAGTAAGATTCTGGATTGCATTCGCCTCGTTTATCAGGACATCAACGGCAACTTTTTTAATATTTTTTGCTAACTTCAAGTCCTTTAAATCTTATCTGCCTATTGAGCTGTAAATATAGTGAAATAGTCAGTTTTACAATGTTTTAGCAAGAGAAGATGTTAGCAGAGACCAAAGCGCTGAAAGACAAGCTGAAGGAGATATTCGGTTACAGCCACTTCCGTGGCAACCAGGAAGCTATCATTGAAAATGTAATGAAAGGGTACAATACCTTTGTCATTATGCCAACAGGTGCAGGTAAATCACTGTGCTACCAGTTACCGGCAATTATGCAGGAGGGCACCGCTGTGGTGATCTCTCCACTGATAGCCCTGATGAAAAATCAGGTAGACCAACTCAATGCCGTAGGCATTAACGCCCAGTTTTTGAACAGTACCCTCACCAAAGCAGAGATGACCCGCGTAAAGCAGGAAACGCTTGTGGGTAAGGTAAAGCTGTTGTACGTTGCCCCAGAGTCACTCACCAAAGAAGAGAACCTTGACTTTTTGCAACGGGCCCAAATTAGTTTTGTGGCCATTGACGAGGCCCATTGTATTTCAGAATGGGGCCACGATTTTAGACCCGAATACCGCAAGATACGCTCAATTATAGCCAAAATAGGCAACCTGCCCGTCATTGCCCTAACAGCTACGGCCACCCCTAAGGTGCAGCTTGACATACAGAAAAACCTGCAAATGGAAGATGCCGACCTGTTTAAGTCGTCATTTAACCGCAAAAACCTGTACTATGAAGTGCGCCCTAAAAAGCAGGCCAAGAAGCAACTCATTAAGTTTATAAAAGGGCACAAGGGCAAGTCTGGCATTGTGTACTGCTTAAGCCGTAAAAAGGTAGAAGAAATAGCTGAGCTGCTGAAAGTGAATGACATTAAAGCAGCCCCCTACCATGCAGGCCTTGAAAGCGGCCTGCGCATGAATAATCAGGATGCCTTTTTGAATGAAGAGGTAGATGTGATTGTGGCCACCATTGCTTTTGGCATGGGCATTGACAAACCCGATGTAAGGTTTGTGGTACATTATGACGCCCCCAAGTCAATAGAAGGGTACTACCAGGAAACAGGGCGTGCAGGGCGTGATGGCCTTGAAGGGGTGTGTATGATGTTTTACAGCTACAACGACATTCTGAAGCTTGAAAAGTTTAATAAGGACAAGACAGTAACAGAGCGTGAAAACGCCAAGATATTGCTTGATGAGATGGCTGCCTATGCCGAATCGTCAGTATGCCGGCGCAGGCAGCTGCTGCACTATTTTGGTGAAGAATATAATGAAGCCGACTGCCCCAACAGCGGGCAGTGTGACAATTGCATGCACCCGCGCGAAACTTATGAGGGCAAGGCCTTTGTACTGAAAGCCCTGCAGGCAGTGCAGCAAACCGGCCAGCGGTTTGGCATGAACCACCTGGTGCAGGTTATTAGAGGCAGCGAGAACCAATATGTTAAAAGCTATAGCCACGACCAACTGGAGGTATTTGGCACTGGTAAAGAAGATACAGATGACTTCTGGAAGTCTGTACTACGGCAGGTAATGCTGTATGAGTTTTTAGAGAAAGACATAGAGAATATTGGTGTACTGAAGCTATCTGAAAAAGGGTGTGCATTTTTAACGCAACAGCAACCCGTTACGCTTAGCAAAGACCACGATTACAGTACCGAAGGTGAAGAGGAGGAAGAGTCAGACAATGACAAGGGACCGGTAAAAGCTTACGACGAAACGCTGTTTGAGCTATTAAAGAACCAACGCAAAAAAGTAGCTAAACAAAAAGGCCTGCCACCATACGTTATATTTCAAGACCCCTCTTTAGAGGAAATGGCCACCACTTACCCCACTACTCGCGATGACCTGACTCAGGTAAACGGTGTGGGCCGCGGCAAAGCAGTGAAGTTTGGCGAGCCCTTTTTAAAACTGATTAAACAATACGTTGAAGAGAATGACATCATTACAGCTACTGATGTAATTGTAAAATCAGCCGTAAACAAATCTAAATCCAAGATTTACATCATTCAACAAATAGACCGAAAGGTAGATCTGGACGAGATTGCCGAGGCCAAAAGCATGGCTTTTGAAGATGTGCTTGATGAAATAGAACAGATTTGCTATTCGGGCACAAAGCTTAACCTGGACTATTACATTGAGCAAATACTTGATGACGATAAGCAGGAAGATATTTACGATTATTTTATGAGTACTGAAACAGATGATATTGATGATGCTTTGAATGAATTGGGCGAAGATTACTCAGAAGAAGAAATCAGGCTTATGCGCGTTAAATTTTTAAGCGAAGTAGCAAACTAGGCCATTGCCTGTAAAGTATAACCTACAGTAAAATATTAATCAAAGGGGCCGCAAGGCCCTTTTTACGTTTTAACCACCAACCCAAAGGGTATTTACAACAGGTTGGCATAGACAGGGGCATTTGGTAACTTTGGTGTTTACTTTTGAGCCACCGCAATTTATATTTTGATATGGTGGCCATTTGATGACCTGAATAATAGACAACACACCAATGAATATACTGGTTATAGGTAGTGGCGGTAGAGAACATGCCCTGACCTGGAAGCTTAAGCAAAGCACTCACTGCGAGCAACTGTATGTAGCACCCGGTAATGCGGGCACAGCTGCCATTGCCCAAAACGTAGCCATTGCAGTTGATGATTTTGACCAGTTGGCCGCCTTCATTTCAGATAAACAAATAAATATGGTTGTGGTAGGCCCTGAGTTGCCGCTGGTCAAGGGTATTCATAACGACTTTAGCAACCGACCAGAAATGGCCGATGTATTGGTAGTTGGGCCCGATAGCCAGGGCGCACAGCTGGAGGGTAGCAAAGCATGGTCAAAAGCATTTATGCAAAAGCACCATATACCCACCGCCCAGGCCCATACATTTACTGAAGCAACCGTTAATGAGGGGCTGCGCCATTTAGAAACACTTTCGGCCCCATGGGTGCTGAAGGCTGACGGCCTTGCAGCTGGTAAAGGGGTGGTGATTTGCAATGACCTGAATCAGGCCAAAGACACATTAAAAGATATGCTGCTTGATGAACGTTTTGGTGAAGCAGGCAAGCAGGTGGTCATTGAAGAGTTTCTAGACGGCATTGAAGTATCAGTATTTGTATTGACTGACGGCAATAGCTATGTGGTGTTGCCTGAAGCTAAAGATTATAAGCGTATAGGCGATGGTGACACAGGCCCAAACACAGGGGGCATGGGGGCAGTATCGCCAGTGGCATTTGCTGATGAGGCATTTATGGCCAAGGTAAAAGAACGCATTATTGCACCTACTATTGAAGGGCTCACCCAAGAAGACATTACCTATCAGGGCTTTATTTTTATTGGGCTTATGAATGTACAAGGCAACCCATATGTTATAGAATACAATGTGCGTATGGGCGACCCTGAAACGCAGGTAGTATTGCCCCGGCTTAATGCAGACTTAGCCACCCTGCTATACTCTTTAAAAGGGCAACAGTTGCACCAGCAACAGGTAAGCACCCACAACAGCACAGCTGTGACTGTGGTTATGGCCAGCGGCGGCTACCCTGAAGCTTATGAAAAGGGCAAACCCATTGAATTACCAGAAAGCCTGCTGCCGCAAACCTTAATTTTTCATGCAGGTACACGGTTAGAAGCTAACGATAGCCTGGTTACCAATGGCGGGCGTGTTTTGGCTGTTACCGGCAGTGGCAACAGTATACCAGAAGCACAAAACGCTGCTTATGCCACGGTGGGTCAAATAAGCTGGTCAAAAGTGGCATTCAGAAAAGATATAGGTAAGGATTTAATGAATTTATCTTGATTCTGGTATTTTTGTTAAATTACACAATGGCCTGTACTAATTGTACTGCCATAGTTTAAAAGACAATTATTTGATAGATATATAATAGAGGAGACATGTCGGGATGTGCTAGTTGTAGCACTGCCGTTACCGCAGATGGTAAAGTGGCAGGCTGTAAAAATAACGGTGGATGCCTCACAGGAGGTTGTAATAAAATGAATGTTTTCGACTGGCTGTCAGGTATGGATATGCCGGCTTTCGATACTTTTAATATAGTTGAAGTCAGGTTTAAGGGGGGGCGTAAAGAGTATTTTAGAAATGACGACTACCTTGAACTATACACTGGCGACCCAGTGGTGGTAGATGTACCTAATGGCCACCACATAGGCTACGTTTCATTACAGGGTGAATTGGTACGGTTGCAAATGCAAAAGCGCAAGATTGAAGACAACGACGATGTGCGCCCACTGTATAGAAAAGCCAGCCAGCGCGACCTTGAGCGCTATGAAGAGGTAAAAAAGCGCGAAATGCCTACCATGTTTCGCACCAGGCAAATTGTGACTGACCTGAAGCTTGAAATGAAACTATCTGACGTTGAGTTTCAGGCCGATAATACCAAAGCTACCTTTTATTACTCTGCTGACGAGCGAGTTGATTTCAGAGAGCTGATTAAGCTCCTGGCCGGCGAGTTTAAAATAAGGGTAGAAATGAGACAAATTAGCCTAAGGCAAGAAGCCAGCCGGCTGGGTGGCATTGGCTCGTGCGGGCGTGAATTGTGTTGCTCTACCTGGTTAACAGAGTTTAAGAGTGTTTCTACCAGTGCTGCACGCTACCAGAATCTGTCTTTGAACCCCAGCAAGCTATCAGGCCAATGTGGCCGCCTGAAGTGCTGCCTCAACTATGAGCTGGAAACGTATATGGATGCCCTTGAAGGCATACCAGAAGTAGAGGCACCATTACAAACTGAAAAAGGAGCAGCCAAGCTTCAAAAGACTGATATTTTCAGAAAAATCATGTGGTTTGGCTATGAAGGCGAAAACTCCTGGTATGCCCTGGGTACCGAGCGGGTGGCAGAGATCCTTGAAATGAATAAGCAGGGCAACAAACCTGCCACTCTGGAAGAAGATGAAGAGCCAGATACACTGGCCTCATTAAATAACGACCTTGAGGCTTTAGATAAGAAGTACAAAAAGAAGTCAAACAAAAGGCGTAAAAGCAAAAGCAAAGGCCGTAAACACGAAGGTGGCGATGGCACCAGAAGTGCCAGAAGCAATCAAAGGCAACCCAGGGCTGCTGCTGATGGTGCAGAAAAGACCGGCAAACAAGGCGACCAACAGGCCAATGCGGGCGGTGAGCGTAGCAACAAAACTGGTGGCGGTCAAAATAAAGCTGGCAACAACAATAATAAAGGGGGTGGCAACCGCCGTTCAAACAACAGGCGTGGCGGCAGTGGCAGGCCAAAGGCAGCAGCCAATAAAGATGGCCAAAACCCCAAGCCTACTGCGGCAACCAATAATAGCGGTGGCGAGCAGAACCAGGCTGCCAGAAAAAAGCCAAGGCGTAAAAAGCCCAACCCAAACAATAAGCCTAAAAACAAAGAAGAATCATCACAATAATGGTGAACAGACTCGTGGTATTACTTAGCACCCTGTTGCTGGCCAGTTGTTCTGGCAACAGGGTGTTTGAGCAAAACGAAAGCCTGCCAAATGCTGTTTGGCAGGTAAATGACATTAAATCATTTTCATTTCAAGTGCCTGACACCACCAGGCAATACAATGTGCTGTTCAATATTCGCAGTTCTGCAGATTACGATTATCAGAACCTCTTTTTTAGTTATATGTTAAAAAATGCTTCAGGTACTGTGCTTGACTCAGCCCTTGTTGAAGAAAACTTGTTTGACCCAATTACAGGCAAACCATTAGGGCAAGGTTTTGGTAATTATTCAGATCTGCAAATACCCATCATAACCAACACCAGATTCACTGATACTGGCAGCTACCAGCTAAACCTACAACAGTTTATGCGTACTGAAAGCCTGGCCGGAGTGGTTTCTGTAGGGGCACGTGTAGAAGTGGTGGCTCCCTAAACAATAACGCAATGGCTACTCATCAAGGGGCTGCGTTTCAGAGGCCCCCTTTTCAGCCATAAACCTGATCAGTTGCTCTTCTACTTTACTTTTGTCTTTCCAGTACGCCCTGCTGTAAAGGCTCATGTACTTCCAGTGTTTATCATCAAAGGTAAAAGGGGTATAAACGTGCGCATCTTTTACAGATATACTCTGGTGGTACAGGTTGTCATCAGTCAGCACCAAACCAAGGTGCTGGTTTTCTCTGGCCACTGTAAGGTCAGCAAAGGGCATATCTTCTGCCAGGGTAGTATCTTTAAAAGGGTTTAACTTTTTCAATAACGCTTTTAGGTACCACTGTTGACTAAATTGCCCAGTAGGCCGCTTCATTGGCCTAAAAGTGCCGTCAGAAACTGCCTTGGCATATATCATGTACTTCTTAAATA
>CAZXTW010000243.1:0-8334 GCA_964643525.1 uncultured Roseivirgaceae bacterium | reverse complement strand
TGAGCAGCTAAGTGTAACCACCAGCTTTTTTGAGCTGGGCGGCCATTCACTCAAAGCGGCCCATTTGGTTAACCTGATACAAAAAGAAATGGGCCACACCGTGCCCCTGCGTGAATTCTTTGCCATGCCCAGTGCGCGCAGCCTGGCTGGCTACCTGCAACAGCAGCAGGCTCAGGGGTACAACAGCATACCTGTAGCACCGGCCAAAAACCATTATGTGCTTTCGGCTGCCCAGCGCAGGCAATACTTCCTGTACCAGTTTGAGCCTGAAGCATTGACCTACAACATGCCGCAGGTGGTGCGCCTGCGGGGCCAGCTTGACCACGAGCAGCTTACCTACGCCCTACAGGCCCTGGTGGCCCGCCATGAGGCCCTGCGCACAGCCATTGTGGTAGAACATGACGAGCCCTACCAGCAAATAGCTGAAACAATAAACTTTACCCTTGAGCAGCATACCAGCACTGAGGCAGAAGCCCCGCAGGTGCTGGCCCGGTTCATCCGCCCATTTGTATTGCATGAAGCCCCCTTATTCAGGGCCGCCTTAATACAATTAAGCACAAATGACCACCTGCTGGCCATTGACCTGCACCACATCATTAACGACGGCACCTCACAGCAGGTACTGCTGGCAGAGTTCATGCAGTTGTATACCGGCCAGGCACTGCCACCGCTAAGGCTGCAATACAAAGACTTTGCCGAGTGGCAGCAAAGCCCCGAACAGCAGGCCGTTATTGCCCGGCAGCGCAGCTACTGGTTAGATGTATTTGCTGAAGAGGTACCTACGCTAAGCCTGCCCACTGACTACCCACGCCCGGCAGTGACTGATACGCAGGGCGCCACCATTGACTTTACCCTGAACAAGGCCACCACCAACCAGCTGCGGCAGCTGGCCAACCAGCAGGGCACCACCTTATACATGGTGGCCCTGGCCCTGTACAACGTGCCAAGCTTCCCGGCCGGCACGATGTGGTGGTGGGCACGCCCGTAGCAGGCCGCCAGCATGCCGACCTTGAGGGCATCATGGGTATGTTTGTCAACACGTTGCCCTTACGCAACCAGCCCAAAGGCCAACTGGCCTTTACTGACTTTGTAAAGCAGGTGCAGCAGGCTACCGTGCCTGGCTTTGACAACCAGGCCTACCCTTATGAAGCCCTGGTAGAAGACCTGAGCATTGACCGCGACACCAGCCGCAACCCACTGTTTGATGCGTTCTTTACCTACCAGAACCAGGCCGATGGCAACAGCTTTGAGCTACCCGGCCTTGAGCTTGACGGGTTTGGCAATGCTTTTGATGTGGCCAAGTTTGACCTGACCCTGGCCATGGCCGAACAGCCCAATGGGCTTGACTGTAGCCTGAACTATGCCACGGCCCTGTTCAGGCCCGAAACAGCCCAGCGCTTTGTGGGCTTCTTTACCGCCATTGTGCAGGCAGTAACAGCAAAGCCAACAGTGGCCATTCAAGATATTAGCCTGGTTACTGAGGCTGATCAGGCACAACTGCTACAGGCCTTTAACCATACCCAGGTGCCTTTTGCTGAAGGTACCGTACTGTCAATATTTGAGCAGCAGGTGGCCCAAACGCCTCATGCTGTGGCCCTGAAGCACCAGGGGGGTACGGTAACGTACCATGAGCTGAACACACAGGCACAGCAAATGGCCAGCTACCTCATTGATGTAGCTGGTGTGCAGCCCGGCCAGGCGGTAGGGGTGCTGTTGCAGCGCCAGGTGCCTCTGGTAGCAACGCTGTATGCCATTATGAAGGCAGGCGCGGTCTATGTACCCATAGCACCGACTTACCCGGAGGCGCGCACCCTGGCCATTATAGCAGAGGCCAACCTGCATTGCCTGGTTACCAGCAGCACCCACGTGCCAGAAGGTGTGCCAGGCCACCTGCAAATAGTAGAAGCTGCCCAGGCCGCCCAATACACCCACACAAAAGCCAGGCTGCCCGGTGTGCAGCCTGCTTCACTGGCCTACATCTTGTTTACATCGGGCAGCACCGGCAAGCCCAAAGGCGTGCAGGTTGGCCACCGCTCGTTGCACAACATCATCCACCACCTGGATGCCCAGTACCCGCTGGCCGCTACCGACAGCTACCTGCTCAAAACCACCTTTACCTTTGATGTATCATGTGCTGAGCTGTTTGGCTGGTGCCTCAGCGGCGGCTCGCTCACCCTGCTGCCCGCTGGCCATGAGGGCGACGCCTACAGCATTATTGACACCATTGAACAGCACCAGGTAACGCATATGAACTTTGTGCCTTCCATGTTCTCGGTGTTTTTAGATGCCCTGACAGATATTGACCTGGCCCGCATTGCCAGCCTCAAGTACATATTCCTGGCAGGGGAGGCCCTGCCCATTACCATGGTGCAGCAGTTTAACCAGCTCAACACCAACATAGCCCTTGAAAACCTGTACGGCCCTACTGAGGGTACCATTTACGCCAGCGGCTACAGCACCGCTGCGCTTACCGCAGACATGCACCGTGTGCCCATAGGCAAACCGGTAAGCAACGTACAGTTGCTGGTGCTTGACGCCCGCAACCAGCTGCTGCCCATAGGCGTGGCTGGTGAGCTGTGCATTGCCGGGGCTGCCCTGGCCCTGGGTTACCACAATAACCCCGAGCTAACAGCCAGGCAGTTTGTAAACCATCCGTTTGCTGAAGGGCAAAAGATGTACCGCACCGGCGACCTGGTGCGCTGGCTGCCCGATGGCACTATTGAGTACCTGGGCCGCATTGACGACCAGGTGAAGGTACGCGGCTTCCGCATTGAGCTGGGCGAAATTGACAGCCAGCTGCGCAGTTACCCCGGTGTGAAAGATGCCCTGGTTGTGGCGCGCCAGCATCAGGATGAAAAGCACCTGGTGGCCTACTTTGTGGCCAACCATGTGGTAGATGTACCCACGCTGCGCAGCACCCTGGCCAGCCAGCTGCCAGAATATATGGTGCCGCCATACTATGTGCAGCTTGAAGCCATACCGCTAAACGCCAGTGGCAAAGCCAACCGCAAGGCCCTGCCTGCACCAGCCATGACCACCGAGGGCGACTACCAGGCCCCAGAAACCGAGCTGCAAAAGCAGGTGGCCCGGTTATTTGCAGAGGTGCTGCAAATTGATATTGAGCAGGTGGGCCTGAGCCATAACTTCTTTACCCTGGGGGGGCAC
The DNA here is from genome assembly GCA_964643525.1 of uncultured Roseivirgaceae bacterium. Taxonomy (GTDB): domain Bacteria; phylum Bacteroidota; class Bacteroidia; order Cytophagales; family Cyclobacteriaceae; genus CAZXTW01. The sequence continues at coordinate 5,169 of CAZXTW010000243.1, read as the reverse complement.
TCGCTCAAAGCCACCAAACTGGTGCATGCCATCCAGCGCCAGCTAAAGGCCACCGTAGCCCTGGCCGAGGTGTTCCAGCACCCCACCGTAGGCGCACTGGCCACAGCTATTGAGCGCGCTACCAGCCAGCCAGCCGTGCCGCTTGGCACCCACGGTATGGTGCTGGCCCTGAATACCTACCAGGCTAGCCGCACCAACCTGTGGCTGCTGCACGACGGCACCGGCGAAACAGAAGGCTACCTGGCCCTGGCCAGCCAGCTACAGCAGTTTAATGTACTTGGGGTGCGCAGTGCCACCTTAAGTGCCGTGGCCCCGCTCAACAAAACAGTAGAAGAAATTGCAGCCGATTATATAGATATATTGACAGAGGTGCAGCCTGAAGGGCCCTACCACCTGGGGGGCTGGAGCATTGGCGGCACCATGGCCTACGAGGTGGCCCGCCAGCTTGAAGCTGCCGGCCAACAGGTGGCGCAGGTGGTACTGGTTGATACTGACATTATACCCGCGCCCAACGCCGGGGCAGCACCCAGCCTGTTTAGCATTGGCCGTGAGGCAGAGCTGGCGCGCGGCTTCCTGAGCGGCGGGCAAGACCTGCTGCACAACGGCTGCCTTTCGCGAGAAGAAGTGTGGAACAGCTTTATTGACCTGGCAGAGGCAGGCTACAGCAGTAAAGAGCGTATTAAAGAAATACTGCCCGAACGTGAAATACCAGGCTTTGATACCCTGCCCCTGCGCGAGGTGGTGCGCTACATGAACACCCGCCGCACCTTATTAAACGCTGCCACACAATACCAGCCAGCCCTGAGCCTGGCCGCCAGGCTGATTTACATCAGGGCCGAACAAACTGAAATAGAAAGCAGTGCCAAAGCCATTGCCAGCCATTTTAATGGCAACATAACCATGCATGCCGTTAACGCCACCCACAAAAACATTATGGTGGCCCCTGCGGTAAATGCCCTGGCCAGCATTATTGACGGCCTGGCAACCAGCAACCTGAACCGAAAACCCAATGAACAAACCCGTTGATATGAAAACGTTAGCAGCTTACGCCCTGGCAGCCTGTACGGCATGGCTGGCCTTACTGGCCACCCACCCGCAGGCCCTGGCAGCAGACAAATGGAACAATGAAGCTGTAGAGACCATTGTGACTGACCTGATGGATGAGGGCAACATACCCGGCCTGAGCCTGGTCATCATTGAGGGCAACCAGACAATCATTAAAAACTTTGGACTGGCCAACCCTGCCAGTGGCATTGCCGTAACTGACGAAACCCTGTTCGAGATTGGCTCGTGCACCAAGTCATTCACCGCCCTGGCCGTGCACCAGCTGGCCTTGCAGCAAAAAATTGACCTTGACCAAACGGTGGCCCACTATGTGCCCTGGTTTAAACTGAACTTTGAGGGCCAGTATGCCCCCATTACCGTACGGCAACTGCTGCACCACACCAGTGGCATACCCTGGAACAGCATAGCCAACATACCGCAAACCAATGCCGAAAATGCGGTTGAGCTAACCGTGCGCACCCTGCTGGGCCGCCAGCTTAGCCACAAACCGGGTACTCAATACCAGTATGCCACCATTAATTATGATGTGTTGGCCCTCATTATTGAAACGGTTACCGGCCAGCGCTTTGAAGCCCACCTGCAACAGGCCGTTATAGCGCAGTTGGGTATGAGCAACACCTCTGTAGGTGTGCCCATACTGGCTTCAAAAATGGCCCAGGGGCATAAAATAAGCTTTTTTAGCGCACGCCCCTACGAGGCCCCCGTATACAGGGGTAACTACGCGGCGGGGTATGTCATTACCAATGCGCAAGACATGGCCCGGTACATGCGTTTTCAGTTAGGGGTAGAGACCAACCCGTTGAGCCCCGCCGCCCGGCAAAGCCACGTGCGTGATGAGTCAGTGCCCCTGCACGGCATGACGTTTTACGCCAGCGGCTGGGAGGCCCTGCTCGATGGCTCCTCGCAGCTGTTTCATGGCGGCCTGAACCCCAACTTTACTGCCTACATGGCCTTAAGGCCCAACAGCAATACTGCGGTAGCGGTGCTGGCCAACTCTAACAGCATGTTTACCTCCCTCATTGGCCACCAGGTACTGCAAACTGTCAATGGCGAAACGGTAGAAAACAGCTTTGACCCTGGCGATAATGGCGACCGCACCTACTCAAGCCTGGCCATTGCCCTTGTGGTATTTTGTATGATAGTGCTGGCCTTCATTACCATGGTTATGCTTGATGTGATTAAGGGTCGCAGAAAGTTTGAAGGCCCCACCTTAAGCAAGCTGCGCCGCATACTGGTTACCCTTGCCGTGGTGGCCCCATGTGTGTACGGGCTGTACATACTGCCCAAAGCCATGGCAGGCTTTACCTGGGAGGCAGTGCTGGTCTGGACGCCCGATAGCTTTTACACCCTGATTGTACTGGTGCTGGTAGCCATTGGCATTACCTTCGTGGCCTGGTTCCTCAGCCTCAGCTTTCCGCAAACTGACCAGTTCAGGCGGGTGGCGCCACAAATACTGCTAATGAGCGTGCTCTCTGGCCTGGCCAACTCGACCGTAATCATTATGGTTACCTCGGCACTCAACTCTAATATGGAGCTGCAATACTCTATATTCTACTACGTCATAGCCCTGATCATATACCTCTCGGGCCGCAAGTTTGTGCAAACGGCAGTGGTACGCTTTAACCGCAACCTTATATTAGACCTGCGCATTAAGCTTACCGAAAAAATATTCTCTACCTCGTACCACAACTTTGAGCGCATGGACCGCGGCCGTGTGTACACTGCGCTTAATGATGATGTGTCTACCATAGGGGGCTCTACCAATACCATTGTTATGCTCATGACGGGCATCATCACGGTAATTGGGGCATTCATATTCCTGGCATCGCTGGCCTTCTGGGCCACGCTGCTTACCATATTCATGATTGTGGCCATTGCCGCTGTATACTCTGTGGTAGGCCAAAAAGCCAACCCTTACTTTGAATCGGCCCGCGATGCGCGCAACGTATTTATGCGCCTGGTTAACGGCATGATTGACGGCTACAAAGAAATAAGCATGAGCCGCAACAAAAAGCTGGAGTACCGCGACGATGTGACTGAAAGCGCCTACGAGCACAATAAAAAGATCTCTACGGCAGATATCAAATTTGTCAACGCCTTTCTGGTTGGCGAGTCATTGCTGGTAGTATTGCTGGGTATTGTGGCTTATGGCGTGCCAGAGCTGTTTCCTAATATTGAGTTTTACACCCTGATGAGCTTTGTCATTATACTGCTGTACCTCATTGGGCCTATTAACGGTATTTTAGGGTCTATACCTACCATTGTGCAGGTGCGCGTGGCCTGGAACCGCATCCAGGAGTTCCTGGCAGATATACCCGTGTCGTTAGACCTGAATGACAAACCCGAAGAAACCAGTAATACCATTGACGGCATTGAGCTGAACAACGTAACCTACACCTACAAAAGCCAGGAAGACGACAGCAAAAACTTTGGCGTAGGCCCCATTAACCTTGATATAGGCAAAGGCCAGATTCTATTCATCATTGGTGGCAACGGCAGTGGCAAAACTACACTGGCCAAACTTATTACCGGCTTGTATGAGCCCGATCAGGGCGAGGTACGCATTAACGGCCAGGTGGTGAATAACTTTCAGCTGGGCGAGTGCTTCAGCGCTGTGTTTAGCCCTACCTATTTGTTTGAAAAGCTGTATAATATTGATGCCGACAGCAAGCAGGCAGAGATAGCTAAATACCTGAAGCTGCTGCACTTAGATAAAAAAGTTGAAATTAATAACAATAAGTACAGCACCATTGAGCTTTCTGGCGGGCAGCGCAAGCGCCTGGCCCTGCTGCAATGCTACCTTGAAGACTCGCCCATTTACCTGTTTGACGAGTGGGCGGCCGATCAGGACCCCTCGTACCGCAAGTTCTTTTACCGCACCCTATTGCCCGAAATGCGCGCCAAGGGCAAAATAGTGATAGCCATTACCCATGACGACCACTACTTTGACGTGGCCGATAAAATCATGAAAATGGATCAGGGCCAGCTCAAACCGCTGCAGGAACAATTGGCAGAAGAGCCCCTGGTATAACCCATGTAACATTTTAAACCCCAATATACCAATTGTTTGGAGCTGCACCCCCATATTGAACCGGGGTTTGAAGCAGCAAATCTCCAGGTAAATCAAACCATTAAAATCTAATACTAAACACATGAAAAAAACCCTTTATCCCCCAGACGCTCAGCACCACAAGCAGGGCAGGTTACGGCCAATGGGGGCAGTGATTATGGCTTTTGCATTATTGTGTTGTGTACTGGCATGCTCGCCCACTGCTAAAGAGCAGGCCCCCGCCAATACTTTCATGGCTAATGGCAAAACCGTAAACAAGGCTGAGTTTGATGCCAACATGAACAACATGCTGGCCGAAAGTGGCATACCTGCTATATCAGTAGCCATCATTAGCGACAACCAGGTGGTTTACACCAACCAGTACGGTTATAAAAATATGGCCAGCAAGGCGGTTGTTGACGAGGCCACTGTGTTTGAGGCGGCCTCATTAACCAAATGCTTTTTAACTTATGTGGCTCATAAGCTGGTGCAGGAGGGTAAGCTTGACCTTGACAAGCCCATGCACGAGTATTTGCCACACGACCGCCTTGCCTATGATGAGCGCTACAAGCAAATTACACCCCGTATGCTGCTTAGCCACACTTCAGGCATTGAAAACTGGCAATACATGAACAACCCTGATACACTTGAAATACTCAGAAACCCAGGTGAGGGCTTTGTGTATTCGGGTGAAGGCTACCAGTACCTGAACCTGGTGATTGAGCAAATTTTAGGCAAAACGTACGATGAGTACATGGAAGAGCTGGTATTTAAGCCATTTGGCTTAAAGCATACCTACACCAGGTATGATACAACAAACAATGTACCGGCCAACTATGCCACAGGCTACAGCTTTTTTGCAAAAGAGATAGACAAGTGGAAAAACCAGATTGCTGTGCCTGCCTCGGGCAATCACTTACCTGCGGCCGACTTTGCCAAAATGATGATAGGCGCTTTTAATGGTGAAAACCTGACGCCAGCCACCATTACTCAATTGACGCAACCCGTAGCAAAAATGGCACCGCCGGTACCCAACTCGCCTTCAATGAGCCTGG
>CAZXTW010000242.1:0-8338 GCA_964643525.1 uncultured Roseivirgaceae bacterium | reverse complement strand
AGAAAATGAATCAAAAAATGTTTGGCAACTTCGCGACCAAAAATGCGCTTAAACCCAAAGTCGGTCATCAGGTCAATATACAGGTTACTCATTGTAAAGGTTAGGTTACGTTTAACTTCAAATATACATTACTTTAAGTAATTAGAGCCCACCTACTTTGGGCTGGGCAAGCTTACCCATTGAACCAGCTGTTTTCGTCACTTCTGTATCAGCGCAACTAAAAAACTTCTTTCATTTACTGTAATTGGCATTTCATGCATTCAGATGGGTGTCCTGAGGGTGTCCCAGACTATATAAATCGTCAGCATTACTGCTAGGCACGAACTGTCAGTTGCCAGTCATGGTTAGGAAGTATAACACCAACTAATGTATATTTCACGCTACATTACGTAGAACTTTAGTTCATGAACTAGATACAAACCAACAGACAGATGATTAAGCTACAGTACTTTTTACAGAAGTGTAATATTGGCAATACAAAAAGCTATTATGGCCAGCCCGAGCACCGGGGCAGCTGGGACCAGGAGCGGATTATTGAAGAGATGATGCGGCGCAACAGCGGTATGTCAAGGCAAATGATTATTGGCGTGCTGAACCTGCTGGAAGAGGTAGTGGGCGAAAAGCTGATGGAAGGCTACCGCATTAATATGGATCTGGTGAATATGGCCCTGGTACTGAAAGGCACTTTTGAGCATGAGGCAGAACGCTTTGACCTTGAAAAACACCAGGTAAAGCTGCAAGCCACCGAAGGTAAGGGCCTTAAAAAGCTGCTGAGAAAGTTTGTGCCCAAACGCATTGGCCAGGACAACAGCCGCATGCCTGTTTTGTTGCAGTTTACTGATGTAGCTACTGAAAGCAGAAACACAATGACCCCAGGCAGCATGGGTAAGCTTACCGGGTATCATATGAAGCTGAATTTGCAAGACCCTGAGCAAGGGCTTTGGCTGATTAATGACCAGAATGAGCGGATTGCCATTACCACCCTGGGGCAAAACCACCCCAAAACACTAATGTTTCAACTGCCCGGCAACCTGGCCCCTGGTGAGTACAGGTTCGAAATTCGCAACCAGGTTACCCGCAGGGGCAGGTACCAAACCAACCAGCTGCGCTATAAGGTTACGGTCAATGCCTAAAATGGGGGCTACTGGCTGTATAGCCCTACTTTTGCGCTGCTTACAAGTTACACCCCCTGGTTTAAAACATACTTTATGCAAGTTGCATCAAGGCAATATGCTTATTGCGTATTGCTGGTATGCAAGTTGCCTATTGATAAACTGCTTATTGCATATTATTAATAGGCAAGTTGCCTAATGACAATAGGCAGCTTGCCAATGGTCAGCAGGCAATAAGCGTTATGCGCTACTCTCCCCTACCAAAAACTTTACTCTACCGTACCAAAGCACCTGCCCTATACTAAGGCGCGGCCTCACCCTACCTATACCCTACACTGTGGCTATGGGATAAAAAAAACCCCGCAGGGCGGGGTAGTTTAGGTTGCTGTTGCGTGTATGAAATTGGAAAGCAATTACCTGATCATATTGGCCGTTTTGACATTTTCCTGGCCGTGCGTCATAATCTGATCTACCAAAGCAGCCATTTCGGCTACGGTGGGGTGCTTAAAGAAGTCTTCAAAGTTCAGCTCGGCTTTGAAGGCGGCCTTGACGCGGTTCAAAATCTGGTTGGCAATGAGCGAGTGCCCGCCCAGCTCAAAGAAATTGTCTTGCGCTGTAATCTCGTCACTTTTCAGCACCTCCTTCCAGAAGCCCAGCAGTATCTGCTCGGTGCCCTGCTCGCCATCAATCAGCGTGGCCAGGTCGGCAATGGTGGGGTACTCAAAAATGTCTTCAAAGTCAAGGGCTATGTCAAAGCTCTCTTTGATTTTATTAATCACCTTGGTGGCCTGCAATGAGTCGCCGCCCAGGGCAAAGAAATCATCATCAACGCCAAACTTAGTATGGCCCAGCACCTGCTGCCAGTGGTAATGAATTACCCGCTGGGTGGGTGTGCCGTTTTGAAGCACCACCACATCGGGTTGCTCGTTGGCTGGGGCTTCGGCTGCTTTTTTGGGCGTTTCGCGCAGCCAGCAGCGGGTGGCGGCAAACTGGTAGGTAGGCAGCTCAATGGTGCTGCCGGCTACATCAGCATAAGCCGCAGGCAGGTCAAACGCATAATTGCCATTATACAGGGTAGCCATGAGCTGCACCACGGGGTCGCCGGGGGTATCTGGCTCAATGCTGGTGGTAAACACCTGCTGCTGGTAGCTGCGGTGCTGTTCCAGGCCCAGGGTAATGTCATTGTCAGGGCCCATGGCCACAAACAGTACCTTCTGCTCGGCAGCCTCGCGCTGCACCAGCGCATCAATGCGGGCGGCCAGGTCTTTCAGGGGCGAGGGCTCTGCTGAAAGTGCCTCCTGCACAGCCTGTGCCAGGGTGAGTTCTTCCTTAATAAGGCGCGTGGCTATTTTGCCACTGCCAATGCCCAACAGATTTTCAGAGGCCAGGCCCTTGGCTTTTAACACCTGGTAGTAGCTGTACTGAAAGGCCAGGTTGGCAAATGCCTTATTGGCCTGCATGGCTTCTGGGCAGGCATCTAAGCACTGCTGGTAAGCAGCCTCAAATGCAGGGAACTGCGCGGTCAGGTACTGGGGCAGGGCCCAGTCTGCCAGGTCATTATCAGTAAATACCAAAATGACCTTATCCAGCTGGGGGGCCTCTTCATCAGTTACCTGCAGGGCCCTTGTTTTGAGCTGCTGGCGCAGGTCTTTCAGGTTGGCAGCCACTACGGCCGCCTTTTGTGCGTGGTGGCTGCGGCCCAGGGCCAGCGTATGGCTAATATGGGCCAGGTCGTCGGCCTCCAGGTCACGTATCTTGTCAAGCACGGCCTCAATATTGGCCGCCAGGCCTTCACTGGTGCGCGACGAGAACGGAAAGAGGTACTCTTCCGGGGTGCGCCCCTGCGGGGCGGCGGCCTCGGGGGCCTGCTGCACCACCACATGGCAGTTGGTGCCGCTCAGGCCAATGGAGCTTACCCCGGCAATGCGGGGCTGCCCTTTGGGGGCGGTCCAGGGCTTTAGCTTTTTATTAACGGCCACACGGGCCTTGTCAAAGTCAATTAACTCACTGGGCGTTTTATAATTGGGCGTGGGCAGCAGCTCGCCATTTTTTACTGACAGTACTGCCTTTACCAGCCCGGCAATGCCTGCGGCACAGCGGCCGTGGCCAATATTGCTTTTTATGGTTGAAATAGGCACCTGCTGGCCAGCGGCCACATGGTTGGCAAAGGCCTGGTTCAGGCCGCCTACCTCAATATTATCACCCAGCTGGGTGGCAGAGCCGTGCGCTTCAATATACCCCACATGAGCAGGGTCAATACCGGCCTTTTTCCATGCTTTGGCAATAACCTCGGCCTGGGTTTTACTATCGGGCGCGGTAAGCGAGGCCGAGCGGTTGCCGTTGTTGTTTACAGCGGTGGCTTTGATCACGGCCTGTATGTTGTTGCCATCAGCAACGGCCTGGGCCAGGGGTTTAATCAGCACGCAGGCCACTACCTCGCCAAAGCTCATGCCGTTGGCCTCAGCACTGAAGGCACGCGAAATGCCCTCGGGCGAATCCAGCTCAAGGTCATAGCCCTCGTCTTTGTAAGGAAACAGCTCCAGGTTTACGCCGCATACCAGGGCCTGCTGGGCGTTGCCCATAAGCAACTCATTGCAGGCATGGTGCAGGGCCACCAGTGATGACGAGCAGGAGGTATCAATCACGGCTACGCTGCCCTGCAGGTTAAAGTGCCGGTTAATGCGCGCCGCCGTAAACTCGCTGTTGTTGCCCGTTACCAGCGTTTCAGCAAACTCTTCGGCATGCTCGTAATAGTTCAGGGCCTTATCAGCCACAAACACACCGGTGCGGCTGCCGTTTAGCGCTTCGGCGGGCAGGCCGGCGTTTTCAAAGGTTTCGTAGGCTACCTCCAGCAGCTGCCGCTGGTGGGGGTCCATGGTCTGGGCTTCAGCCAGCGATATTTTAAAGAACTTATGGTCAAACTCGTCAATCTGGTTCAGGTAGCCCCTGTTCCAGTACTCCCTGTCGTCAGGCAGGGTGGTGGCTTGCCGGCGGGCCTCGCTCAGGGGGCGTTGGCTGTCTTTGCCGGCACGCAGGTTTTCGTACAGTGCCTCGGTATTGCGGGCGTCAGGAAAACGCCCCGCCATACCAATAATGGCTATGTCTCGATTTATCTTTTGGCTATCCATGAACCTGGGCGGTCTTGGGTGCTTCTTTCTGTTCGTAAGCCTCTGGCGTCAGGTCAGTTAAGCGGTCTGTTTTTTCGTACAGGGTGTTGTTGCTCCAAACCATATTGACCTGGCCCCACTCCATCACCGACTGCACATCAGGGAAGAAGCCCTTGCTGTTGTAGTTGGCGCTGGTGTTGCACAACAGGCCCACACCGCTGTGCTGCTTGTATTCAGTAAGCAGCTCGTGTATAATGGCGTTGCTTTCAAGGGTAACGGTTTGCAGGCGGGCCGAGTCATCAAGGTGGGTAATGGCAGGTATTTTGCCCAGCCACTCTGGTTTTACCATATGGTCAAACAGCATAAACGGGTCTGGCGTGCCGGGGGTAAACATCTCGGGGGCGCAGTCTTCCAGGCAAATGGGTGATACGGGGCGGTAGGCCTCACGCTTTTTCACCTTGTTCAGCACATCTTTCATGCCTGGCGAGGTAGCCGCAGCCAAGATGCTTCTGTTGCCCAGCGCGCGGGGGCCCAGCTCAGCACATTCATTTAAGAATACCACCGGCTCGTTGGTGGTGTGCAGCACTTTGGCCAGCTCTTTTACTGAGCAGCTGCGCTGCGTCCAGCCGTCAAGCACCTCAGGCTTGTTCAGGCCGGGGCCGCTGTATACTGACCAGTCTAACGCATACTGGCCGGTTTTCAGGAAGTTGAGGGTGCAGGCCATACCCAGGGCACTGCCTGAGTCGTTCGGGAAGGGCGATACGTATACACCTTTGAACTCGCCGGTATTGCGTATGGCACTGTTCCATTTAATATTCAGGGCACAGCCGCCAGCCAGGCACAGGTTGCGCACTTTGTTTTTATGGCGGCTTACCTTTTTCAGTATTTTTGCAATGAGCAGCCGCTCTAACCAGTGGTGAAAGGTGCGCAGAATGTCTTCATCAGAGAAGTTGGTGCCCTTAATGCGCTTCTTAAACTGGTTGGCAAACACATTGGCAAAGCCCATGGGGCTGTCGTAACAATTGGTGTATATCTCGTCAAATACAGGAAACAGGTCATCTTGCGGCTGGCCTTTGGCAATGTAGGCCATCACTTTGCCTGCTATTGAAAGGCTGTCTTTGGCAAAGGCATCGCTGGTTTTGTACGGGCCAAAGTGCTGCGAGAATATGGTGTAGATGTTACCAATAAGCAGAAATATAGGCCCCAGGTTTTCAACGGTGCGCTTTTCAGCATCAAAGTAATACATGCGGGGGTACATGCCGCCATCCCACACCAGCACAAACGAGCTTTCCTGCTTCTCAGCAAAGGGGCTGGTGCAGTAGGTGCTCATAATATGGCCTGTTACATGCAAAAAGCTGCTGTAACCGTATGATTTATCGCCAATTTGCAGGCCGTCGTTCAATTGCACTTCGGCCAGCACATCGTCTTTTAATGACTGCTCACGGTAGCGGGCCACGTCAAGCTGAAAGGACTTGCCGTAGTTTTCGGCACTGAGCTGGTTGTTTACCTCACCAATGGTTAAGCGCGGCTGTATGGCCAGTGCATCCTGATCATAACCGCCCCAGCCGTCAATGCCGAAGTAATCAACATCTTCAGGCTTATAGCCATGGTCGGCCAGCAGGGTTTCTATCCACTTGGTGTCTTCAATGCTGGTGAAACGGGCATTGTTGTTGATTTTTTCCATCTCTACGCTAAAAATCAGTCGCCCGTCTTCTATAAGCGACACGCAGCCGTCATGCGTCAATTTAATTCCACAAATTACCATGCTAGTGCAGTTTTTATGTTTAGGGGGTCAGTAGTTTTGGTTGTGTTAAAACTCTATATCCCTGATTTCCTTTTCTTCGTCAGCATCGTTGGTATCATCACTAAGCAGCAGGGCCAGCTTTTCTACCGTAGGGTTGCTGAATATGTCATGTATCTCAATTTTGGCGGGCCATTCTTCTTCAATGACTTTAAAGCTGCGCACTACTTTGAGCGAATCGAGCTTGAGGTCAAACAAGTTGTCTTTTACGCCTATATTGTCATTTTCAAGTACCTCGCTGAATATTTCAATCAGCCTGGTTTCAGTGGCGTTGCGAGCGCCCACAAAATCGGCCCCTGTACCCAGGGCATTGCCTTCGGGGTCGGGCAGGGCCGCATCATCTACCTTGCCATTGGCCGTGAGCGGTATCTCACTGACCACCACCAAATGGGCCGGCAGCATATACGCAGGCAGCTGCTCTTTCAGGTAGCTGCGCAGGTCGGCCGTATCTGGCGCCTCGCTACAGGTAAAGTAGGCGGCCAACTGGGGCTGCCCCGCTTTATCGGGCCTGGTGGTGACCACTGCTGCGGTTACCACGGCATAAGCCGCCAGGGTGTTTTCAATCTCGGCCGGGTCAATGCGGTAACCATTTACTTTTACCTGCTTGTCCTTCCGGCCCAGGCATTGCAGCACGCCGCCCGGCAGCCAGCGCCCTAAGTCACCCGTGCGGTACATCTTCTGGCTGTGGCCAAACGGGTTGGCCACAAAAGCAGCTGCCGTTTGCTCGGGGCGGTTCAGGTAGCCTGCTGCCAGCTGGTGCCCCCCTACCACAATTTCGCCTACCACGCCTTCGGGCTGTACACCGCCCGCCGCGTTTAAGATGTAGATGGCTGTATTGTTAACCGGTGTACCTATGGTAATGTTTTGGGCATTGGCATCCAATTGCTGCACGGTGCAGCCAACGGTGGTTTCAGTAGGGCCATACTCGTTGTAAATGGCCATATTGGGGTTAATGGCCAGCAGGGTGGCCACGTGTTCTGTTTTTACTGCCTCGCCGCCCAGTATCACCGTTTGCACGGTGGTATTTTCAGGCTTGAGGTGGGCCAGCAGGTTTACGTGCGAGGGTGTAAGCTTTACAGCCTGCACGTTGTTGGCCGGGTTAAAGACAGCTTCAAGCAGGCTGTTGATGTTCTGTTCAGCAAATACTGCCAGGGTGGCCCCACGCAACAGCGGGGCAAAGAGGCTGGTAAGGGTCAGGTCAAACGACAACGACGTGCACAAAGCAAAGTTGTGTGCCGCTGTTTCTGGCTGGCCAAAGTAATGGCCATTGGCCCAGTGGATGTAGTTGCTGATGGCCGGCAGGCCTACCTGCACCCCCTTGGGTTTGCCGGTAGAGCCTGACGTGTAGATGATGTAACCGCCTGCCTCAGTAGCCGGCAGCGGCTCGGCCGATTCGGTAAGGCCATCCAGCTGGATATCAACCGCAAAGAGGGTGCCCGTAAACGACTCTGAATAGTCAAACAGGTCTTCAGAGCGAATCAGCAGCATTTTGGCGTTGGCATCATCAATAATGTAACGCACCCGTTCAAGCGGGTTAATGGGGTCAATGGGCAAAAATACGCCGCCGGCCTTGAGGGTAGCCAATATGCTTACCACCACCGCATCACTGCGTTCAAGCAGCAGGGCCACTACATCGCCAGCGCCAATGCCTGCTGTTTGCTGCATGTGGCGGGCCAGGCGGTTGCTGGCTTCATCCAACTGCTGGTAGGTCATGGCTTCAGCGCCAAACTGCACGGCAGTGGCCTGTGGGTTGGCCTGCACGGCCGCCGCAAAGCCTGCCAGCAGGCTGGGGACCGGGGCCTCTGTAAAGGTATTGTTGTACTGGTTAATGAACACCTCCTGCTCGGCAGTGCTCAGCAGTTCAATTTCATCAAGGGTAATGCCCGGTTTGGTGGCTACCTGCTCTAACAGGCGGCTGTAGTGGGCCAGCATTTGTTCAGCCCGGGCACGGGTATACAGGTCAGTATTGTACTCAATTTCTACCGGTATCTGGTCGGCCTCGCCTTCATACCTGAAGGTAAGCTCATGCTTGGCTACGGGTTTGTTTACGCCTTTGCGGGTTACGGCAATGCCGTTCAGGGCGCCTTCTTTGCCCAGGTCAAGCGACAGGTTAATTGACTCAACCAGTATGTCAAACAGGGGTGCCCGGCTGTTGTCTCGGGTCAGGTCAAGGTCTTCAACCAGTTTATCAAAGGGGTACAGCTCATGCTCGGTGGCGCCCAGCATGGTTTCCTGCACGGTGGCCAGCAGCTCAGCAAAAGGCCGGTTGCCTTTAAACTGTGCCAACAGGGCCAGGGTGTTTACAAAAAAGCCCTGCT
>CAZXTW010000241.1:0-8373 GCA_964643525.1 uncultured Roseivirgaceae bacterium | reverse complement strand
GGTGTTTACCGCTTTAATAATCACTTCAATATCACTATAGGCGGTCAGGATCATTCTGATTGTATCTGGGTGAGACTGCACGGCCTTTTCTAACACATCAACGCCGGTCATTCCGGGCATTTTCTGGTCAGTAATGAGCAGGTGGATGGTTTCATTATTGAGTATGTCAAGCCCCTCTTCGCCTGATAGCGCAGTGTAAATATTGTAATGCCTGAAAAAAGCATTCTTAAATACAATGATGTTGTTCTCTTCGTCATCTATATAAAGAATATTCTTACGCGCTTTCTTCATCGTCAAGTTTCTTTTTTAGGGTTTGGCGGCTCATGTTTTGGGGGCCACAGTTATGACAAATGCCCTGATCGTGGTACTACTCTAATTTGAAGGCACCCGTGTATTGCAGATCAAAGTTAAAAATCGGTATTTTTTTGGTAGCAGGTAAGGGCCTGATGGTAAAAAATTCACCCAATATGGGGGATGTGTGTTTAAGCCGCCCATCAGGTTATACGGTTTACTTAAAAATTGCACAAAACCTTGTGCAGGGGCTTTCGTAGTAGAATGATATGCAAGCCAGCACGAGATATACCATAGCCATTCACATTTGTATTTATCTGAATTACAAAGGTAACAAGCTAACCACCTCTCAAACTATTTCAGAGAGTGTGAAGACAAACCCAGTGGTAATACGCCGATTATTACCATTATTAAAGAAAAGAGATATTGTAGGTAGTGTAGCCGGGGCCAACGGCGGTTTTTTTCTAGCCAGGCCCGCCAGCGAAATTTCCCTTTGGGATATTTACCTGGCCGTTCGTGACGACCACTTCTTCAATAAGCCTAAGGTTAATGATGACTGTATAGTGAGCAGTAACCTAGCTGACCTGGTAGATGATATTTATACCGAGGCGGAGTTATCAATGAAAAGCGTTTTGAACAAGAAGAATATTGGCCAGCTTACCAGCAGGTTAAAAAAGCTGCTTAGAGAAAAAGAAGCTGCTTTGGTGTGCTAATGTTTTGAAAGCGTTCAAGTAAGGATAAAAAAAAAGCCCTGTCAATGACAGGGCTTTTATTGATTTCGAGCTTAGGCTTTCCAAAGCCTGATAACAGATGAATAAAATGAAAGAACAAATATTACTAATCCAACAAACAGAGCTGTAACGAAGTATCCAAAATATTTTGATTCCATGGCTTTTTCCATTGCGTTGGTATTGAACGCGGCAAAGGCCATTTCAGCTTTTTTAATCTTTTCAGTTTTGGTTTTCATGAGCGTACGCTCAGTTTCAATGATTTCAGCATTTATTTCACTCAGCTTCTTGCGGTACTTAAATGCATTCTGCAAGTCACCATCTTGCTCATACACTTCAGCCAGTTGCTGATAGGTTTGTGATACACGCTTACTGTCATTGATTTTTATAGCAAGGGCATTGCTTTTACCAAGCAGTTTGATAGACTCTTGCAGGTTGTTTTCTTTCCTGAAGGCAATGGCCAGGTTCTGGTAAATGTCTGAGGTCAAGTAGTCATCAACCTGACCATACAATGACTCAGCAGTTTGCAGGTAATCAAGTGCCTTGTCGTTTTGGCCCATGTATAAGTAAGCAGCACCAATATTGTGAAGCGACTGCACTTCATAAAACTTGTTTTCAATCCTTCTGCTCAGGTTAACGCTTGATTCATAAATGGTAATACCTTCTTCCTTATTGCCTGCATTTACCAAAGCGGCTGCCTGGTCAATCATGGTGTTTACCTGTAAATCATTCAGGTTATGTTCAATGGCCAGGTCAATGGCTTTGTTGTAAGCATTGTTGGCTTGAGAGAAGTTATTCAGTTGTGTGTAGCTCTTACCTAAGTTACGATAAAGCCTTGCAATTTGAGTAGGGTGGGCATTGTCCTGACCAATGGCAAGTGCTTTCTCATAGTATCTTTGGGCATCTTGATACATATGGTTATCGAAATAGATATTGCCTACGTTATTGTTTGACTTGAATGCGCCATTGTCATCATCCATTGACTCTCTTACGGCCAAAGACTTTAAATGGTATTCAAGGGCTCTTTCATAGTCTGTACTGCGGCGGGCAATTACACCTAACAAACTTAAAGCATCACCTATACCTCTTTTGTAATCTACCAACTCTGATATTTTCAGCTGGTGCTCGGCATAGAACTGGGCTTCTTTGGGCGAAGAGCTCAGGTGATTTTTAGCCACAATAAATAATGTATTGGCTTTGTAAATGTTTTCAGCTGCTGTTCCACCTGGAATTATTAACTCATTAAAGGCATCAGTACCTTTTTCAGGAACACCCTGATCAATAACAAGCTGCTCATCTTCAGTTGACTGAAAGCAGGATGTCAAGGAAAAAGAAATAAGAACCACAACTGCCCAAAAAAGTCTCATAATAATTGAATTAAAGTGTAATACCATTGCTTAAGTGAACCATCATATAATATCATCAGGTGGATTTGTGCTTTGACCGTTTCCGTCAGTACCAGCATAGATGCTTCGCATCATGCTCACCTCTAAAACTTGTAAACCGTGTACATGTAAAAGGCTTTTCACTACTCGCTTCTTAAAGATTTTAACCCGCATCAGAAATCTATTTATTATTAAACATAATCAATCACTACAGAAAAACCTTACATCGTAACGGCACGATTACAGGATAAATATCGTAAATCTATCGGAACTACCAAGGGAAACTTAGAATAAAAAAGTAACATGGTCAATCAATTAAGTGCATGCCTGTTGACTCTTTTATTGGTGTTTAGTTTTCCATTATGGCCACCTGGGCTGCCAATCAGTAGCCTCGAAACACAGCATTAAACAAACAGCAGGGTTCAAGACCAAACAATGCGTGACAAAATATCACTTCTTTTGAGTTAACCTGATTGGTAGGTAAAGGTTTATTAGCAATGGTAACAGGGCCGCTATGTTGTTGTGGTTCATTTCAGGTGAAACACTTACACGACTGCCCCCAGCGTGACCAATTAGCTGTTTTTTATGTAGTTGCGTTAGCTTACCACTTTAGTCTTATGCAATTTCTTTCTTTTTTCTTTTTTATGAAAGGAAATATGCGCACAGCAAATAACAGGTGTATTACTGGCGGCAAATGTGTACAGAAAGCATAAATCATGAAATACTTAGCTTTTCCGATATATTAGGGGCCTTGTTGGTTAAACCAGGTGCTATGTACTAGTTATTTAGAAGGCTGGGTAACATCAGCGCTAGTAAGCAGCCTCATTTTTTTTACTGTTTTTGATGAAGGGCCATTCAATCTTTACACAAAGAAGCGGGGTGTTATAATTCAGGTTTGGTTTGTATCGCTGCATCAAAATTTAAAAACTGTTCATATCATGTTATTTTCTTACATGAAAATCACATAGTGATTACACGCAGGCAGATTGGGCATTGCTTACCAGTGCATTTATCAGATAGTATCCCTAATATTGCTTTGATTAAACCCAGATTCAAAACGCTACATCTATCTAACCAAAGCATATTTCATGGCACAACTAGACGATCTTAGAAAAAAGATAGACGATATTGATAACCAAATGATTGCGCTTTTGAATGCCCGCATGGAGGTTGTAAAAGCCGTGGGTATTCTTAAAAACACGCAGCGCAGCGTGATTTACAGGCCTGAACGCGAAAAAGATATTATTGACCGTTTAGAAGAACAGAGTAACGGGCTGCTAAACCGCAGTGCCATTGAGGCAATTTTTTTAGAGGTGTTTGCAGTAAGCAGAAATATAGAACTGCCAGAACGTGTAGCATTTTTAGGGCCCGAAGGCAGCTTTACCCACCAGGCCGCTGAAAGCCGGTTTGGCGCCATGAGTGAGTATATACCCATAGCCACTATTGAGTCAGTGTTTTTGATGGTAGAAACTGATCGCGCCCGCTTTGGGGTAGTGCCAGTTGAAAACAACCAGAAAGGCGTTGAGCTTGATACCATTCATTTGCTTGGTGATGCCAACCTGAAGATTGTGGCCGAAGTGCCGCTGCCTATACATTATTCATTTGCCTCTACCGAAGATTCAATAGCTGATATTAAGAAGATTTACAGCGTGCAATCTGCCTTTAAGCAGTGCTCACGGTTTATTAATGAGGTGTTTGGAAAGGATAAGGCTACTTTAATTCCGGTTGATTCAACCTCTACAGCGGCGCGCTTTGCCAACTCTGAAAAAGGGGCCGCCGCCATATGCTCGCATATTGCAGCCAAGCTGTATAACCTGCCTATTCTGTTCAGCAATATTGAAGACCGCGACGATAATTACACCCGCTATTTGATATTGAGCAAAGACTTTATGAACCAGAAGGGCAAAGCCGATAAAACAACCATACTGGCTAAAATTGGTGACCGCCCCGGTGATTTGGCCCGCTTTTTACAAGACTTTAACCAAAAGGGTATTAACCTTAAAAAGATAGAGTCAATACCTGCCAAAATGGGTAAGGCCTTTAAGTACTGGTTTTTTCTTGAGTTTGAGGGGCATTATAATGACCCACCAGTTAAGGAAATATTAGAGCACCACAAAGACCAAATTAAACTACTTGGCAGCTATGTGATGCTCTGCTAATTGAAACAATTCTTTACCTTCTGATTAATAACCTGGCCACACGTATGTTACGCCGGGCAGGGTCTTTTCGGTAAACATTCACTAAGTACAGCCCGCCTTTCAGGTTGCCTACGTCTACTAAATAGGCGTTGCCCCGGTCAATAATGGGCTGCTGTGCCGAGTTGTACACCTCTTTGCCGTACATATCTACAATAGATACCTCGTATTCATTGGTTAAGTTGCCATCTACAGCTACCTGTACCTGCCTGTTTGCCGGGTTGGGGTACAACTGCACGGCCCCAAGCTGCTGGTCATCAATGCCCACAATGGTTTCGTCAATAACCCGAATAATATCTGCCTCTACCACTGCCCTGAGGTTAATCTCACCAAAGGCCCCCTGGCCCCCGCCCAGCCTGAATTCAAGGAAAGAGTTGGTATCCATAAACAGGTCGGGTATCTCTACATTTATTCTGTACAGCCCATCTTCCAAACTGCTAAAGGAAAAAGCACCCAGCTCATCAGAATACAGAAAGGCCACCAGTTCAAAGTCATCATCATCTGCCAGGCGGTTGCTAATGCGTGAGCGCCGGAGGGCAATACCGGTGCGCCTTAAGCGGCGCCGGGCTTTTACCCTGCCCCCCTCTTCGTCAAACTCTTCTTCAACAAGGCCGGTTACCACATTTGTGCCGTTGGTGGGCGGTGGAAAGCGCTGCCCGGTTAGCGTAAGTGTATCGATATTGTCGTTCAGGAATATGGTATCTGCATTTACCCATGAAATCACATTGGGGTAATAGGTCAGTAAAATATCAGGGTGCTCAGTAGGCGAGGCTTCAAAAGCAATGATGTAATCGTCAAGAATAACATCAGGAAACAGAAAGCGCCCGTCGGCAGTAATGGCCCGCATATCAATGGTATCATACTGCCCACTGCTGGTAATGCGGTACAGGCTTGCCAGCCCGGCCCTTAGTGGCAGGCTTTCAGGGTTGACTGCTATGCCGCCCACATTGGCCTTTACCTTTAT
Organism: uncultured Roseivirgaceae bacterium; assembly: GCA_964643525.1. GTDB lineage: Bacteria > Bacteroidota > Bacteroidia > Cytophagales > Cyclobacteriaceae > CAZXTW01. The sequence goes on along the minus strand of CAZXTW010000241.1, from coordinate 2,810 downwards.
ATTGTACCGTTTGGTGGTTAAGGTAAGGCCAGGCAGGCTGCTATTGGTTACCTGTGCGTAATAGCTGCCAAAACTGGGCCTGCCGGCATTAGTTATGGTAAAGCTTTGGCTGGTGGCACCGCCAATGGCTACATCATCTTTAAACCACTGGTACTGGTTGCCCGCAGCGCTGGTCAGGGCGTTAAACTGAGAGCTGGCACCCGACTGGATGATGCGGTCGTGCGGCTCATTGACAATGCTATCCTGCCCGCCAAAGTTAAAGTTGGCTACACCGGTGTAGGGCAGCAAATGTTCAAACAACAGGGCATTGCCAGCTACGTTTAAGGTACTGAGAAAAACGCCCGCCGTAAGGTCTGCCAAGGCCGTTAGGTTATTCTGTGCCAGGTTTAATGACGAGAGGCTCACCAGGTTTACCCACTCAGCGGGTATTGTGCCTGTAAGGTTGTTGCCATCCAGCGCCAGGGTTTGCAGCATGGTAAGGTTTTTCATGGTAGGCGGCAGGGTGCCGTTAAGGCCGTTGCCGGGCAGGCTTACACTGGTTACCCGGCCATTGAGCACGGTTACGCCAAACCAGGTTTCAACCGGCCCCACCTTCCAGGGCTGTGTGCCGTTGAGGGTGTTGGTCCAGTTATTGCCGTCGGTTGAATCGTACAGGGCAACAAGGGCCACCGAATCAGCCGAGTTGGCTGAGGTAAGCGACATGCCTACCGCCAGCCTGGTGCCGGTAAACGGGGCTGTGGCGGTAACGGTGCCATTGATGGCGTTGCCTGTTGCAGCCGATTGGCCCAGTAATGAAAAGGTGTTGCCGGTGGGCCCTGCTTCAGTAACCACCACCCGGTTAAAGTCAGTTACGCTGGTTTCGTTCACTACCGGCAGGCGCACTATGCCCCCGGTGTAGGTGCCCGATTGCTGTAACCGTTGCCAGTAGCGTGTGCCAGAAACTGTATCAAGGCCTGCGCCGGGTTGTGCTCCTGTGTTGGGCTCTACTACTTCAAAGGCAAATACTGGGTTGGCGCCAGATACAGACAGTACTTCAACCGGCAGGTAGTTGGCGGCATTGCCTATGGGAAACAGCAAATCGCCTGTGCCAGACCGGTACATGATGCCGTTAACGTATGAGGCTGCCGAGGCTCCACCCACCGTGGCCCCCTCGGCAGTGGTTAAATTGCCAGCCTGGTCTGGCGTAAGCAGCCCATCAACAAATACCAGTGATTTCAGCACGGTCAGGTCTCCCTGTAGCTGCTTTTCGCCGCCGCCGTCAATTACCAGGCTGTCTATGGGCAGGCCGTTGTTGTCAACAATTTGCAGGGTGGTGCCGTTTAGCACCAGCTTGCCATTGCCAAGGTATACGCCATTGTTTTGCCAGTTGCCTGTTAGCGAGAGGCCGCCCTGGTTGGTGATGACCCCGTTGTTGGTCCAGTCGCCCTGCCATGACACCTGGGTGCCCGAGCTAATGCTTACCTCCAAACCACTGCCGGTAACTACCTGGGCTACTGCCCTGGCCTGAAAGAAACCCAGAGCCGTGAGGGCAAGCAGTAGGTGGCGTATGTATGTTGTACTGTGCTTTAACATGTTTGTTCGCTCCTGTTGGTACACTGGTTCATTCATCAGTTAGTTGAAAGCACTCTGCTTGTAATGATCCAGCTGCCGTCGCGCATAGAAACCAGCGTGATTGAGGTGGGGAAGCCTGACCCGTTAAATAGCTGGATAGACGTTTGGCCTTCAATGGTTTCACTACCATTGGGTATGACAAAGGCAGGGTTGTCATTGCCCCTGCTGTGAATAATAATGGTACGGCCAATAGAGCCTGTACCGTCACTGGTTTTGGGCAGTTCAATGGTTCTGGGGCCGCCAGTTGTTGGCACCTGGATGATGTAATCAGTTTCGCGCACGGTGTAGTTAGAGCCATCGTCTGGCAGCTGGTTCACATTTACAAACTGCGACCCGCTGACGTGCAGGTGGCCCTGAGGGCTTGCCTGGTTAATGCCCACGTAACCATTGGCATTAATGCGTACCCTTTCGGCAGTAGTGCCTGAGCTGGTGGTGTGGAATGCCAACCCGGCGGCCCGTGTGGCTGCATCTTCAATGATGCCTACCACCTTGGCCCCATCAAAGAAATCGCCAGCAGAGTCTTGAAAGCGGTAGGTTAGCGCAGTGCCATCGCCATTGCTGCCAAAGCCACTCTCGTTGTTTCTCACCAAAGACACCATGTCCTGTACGTCATTGGTGTTGTAGGTTTGAATCACCTCTATTTTGGCAGTAGAGCCCAAATCTCCCCCAATGCGCAACAGGTTGTTGTCGTCATTTAAAAATACTGTACCGCCTGATTCGCCAAAGGGGCTGGTGTTGGCTGTTGTCCAGAACAGCGCCCCGGTGCCATCAGTAGCCAGCAGTTCATTGGTGTTGCCTGCTGTGGTGGGGAAGGTCAGGGTGTAATTGGCTGCAAGGCTGTCTGGTGCCCGCAGGCTAACATATTCAGAGCCCTGTGCGGTTGGCTCCATCAGTTCAATTTCAGCCTGTGTGCCACTTGTTGCCGGGTTAATTCTCAGGGCACCAGTGGTAAGGGGGAATACCTCCATATAGGCGGCGCTGGCCACGCCCCCAAAGCCAATTCTGATGCCATCGTCGTTCATTTGCGAGGTAATGAACCCACCGGCACCATCGCCCACAGGCACGTTGTACAGCGAATCTGGAATTGAGAGGCTGCTGCCCGGCTGCCATGAGGCGTTGCCGGAACCATCTGTGGTAAGCACATACCCGTTAACCGGCGATACTGAATACTGGAAGGCTGTATTTACCCTGAGGTTGGT
>CAZXTW010000240.1:0-8382 GCA_964643525.1 uncultured Roseivirgaceae bacterium | reverse complement strand
GAGGCTATTGGTGCGTACCGTAAAGCATATGAGATTAACCAGACACTTGATGATACATTGGGTATGTCAATGAACCTGCTGAATATTGGCAGAAAGTATTATGACCTGAACGAACTACAAACTGCCAAAGCCCACCTTTACCAGGCTTATAGCCTGGCCAGGCATACGCAGCACCCGGTACTTTATGGCTTAACTCAATCAGAACTGGCCAGGGTGTACCATGCCATTGGCAATGAAGATAGTGCCTATTATTATGCCAGCAGGGCCATTGAGCCATTGCGTGCCGCTGGCGCATCATTATACCTGAATGAAGCCCTGTTTGTGGTAGCCAGTATAGAACAGGCCAACGGCAGGTATAGAAATGCGTTGAAGTACAGCCGGCAGGCCATTGATGGCTCTGACGAAGCCCGGTACCGCAATGTAATTATGCGTTTTCAACAGTTAATGGCCAATAGTTACGAAAGCCTGGGCGTGTATGACTCTGCCTTATGGTGTTTTAAAGAGTATAAGCGCATTGCCGACACGGTGGCCAGTGCAGAAATGATTACGGCAATAGCCGATATTGAAGCCGAATACCAAACTAAAGAGAAAGAGGCAGAGATTGCGCGTTTGGCCCAAAAGGAAGAAGAGCAGGCCGAAATTAATTTCAGGCTTACCTGGGCCAATATATTAACCGGCCTTGCCTTGCTTGTGGCTATTGTTGTGGGCATACGGCTGCTGCAAATGGCCAACCGGCTTAAGAAGTCGCACATAGTAAAAGACCGGCTTTTTTCATTGTTGGCCCATGATGTAAGAAGCCCACTAACCAGCCTGTTAAGCATGATTTATATGATGCGGTTAAAGGAGTTGCCTGCCGAGAAGAAAGCGCACCTGATGGATGATGTTGAGCAGGAAACAGAAGGGCTGCTTAAAATGGTAGATGGCCTGCTGCTGTGGGCACAAAAAAGAATGGACAATAAGCAGCTTAAGCTACAACAGGTAAATATTAGTGCGCTTTTTGAAGAGGTTAAGCTGCTGTATATGCCCCAGATAGAGAGCAAACACCTGACGCTACATATTAATTTTGCAGTGGCAGAAGTTGTGGCAGAGCCTGAAGTACTTAGGCTGGTTTTTAGAAACCTGTTGAGTAACAGCATTAAGTACACGCCACAAAATGGCAGTATTTCAGTATCAAGCTGCCTGAAGGCTGCACAGCATGTAGAAGTGAGTATTGAAGATACTGGCGTAGGGCTTACCAAAGGGCAGATCAGTTCTATTGTAGAACATTTAGAACGAGCAGATGCATCGGGCCAGGGCAGGCAGGAAGCCGGTGGTGTTGGCCTGAAGCTGGTTAGTGCCTTTCTTTCTAGCGTAAACAGCCAACTGGCCGTAAGCAGCGAGCCCGGTAAAGGCAGCAAATTTAGCTTTACCCTGGCTGCCACTTCGTAAAGGCCTGTTCAATACTTTACCCAAGCATGAATTTGTTGTAATAGGCTACCCCATCTTTAATCACTTTTATAAAGTAAATGCCTGGTTGCAAACCGGTAAGGTCAATTGCTTCTGCTGTTGCAGCGTAGTATTGTTCGTAAACCAGTATACCATCACCCGTAAATAGCTGCACCTGTGCATTGTGCAGGGGCTCACCATCAAAGGTCAGGTTAATGTAGTGCTGGGCAGGGTTAGGGTACACCGCCAGTGGGTTTTCTTCTTCTTCAACAACCGCGCGCAGGGTAGCAGGGTTTGGGGCTGTAAAGGTTACTACAGGCCCGGCGGTGAGGGTACCGGCACAAATACTGTTGATACTCAATTGGTATAAATCACCTACCCCCAAGTTGTTAAAAACAAAGAAGGGTACAGCGGTGCTTTCACCATATTGAATTACTTCTGGCAGGCCTGTAGAAAGGTTGACCAGCAGTATTTGCAATGCGTCTGGCTCGCCGCCCGAATAGTCCCATTGGGCTTTTGTGGTGAGGGTTGTTGGCGCAGGTGCCTCATGTACTATTTCTAAATTTTCAATAATGGGGCAAGCCAATGTGGTAAACAGAAATGTTTGCGGGGCACCCACGGTAGTGGCGCAGGTTAACTGTATTTCTACCTCATAGGTGGTGCCTGGCTCAAGTACAGAAAAGGTTCTTGAGGCCACTGAGGGTGGGTCAGCATCAAAATAACTCTCTATCCAAAAGCCTGTGCCTGCTTTTCTGTATTGTATGGCTATTTGCGAGCCGGCAGGCAGGTTGTCATAATTTACCCTGGCCGAGTAAGAGGTGATGTCAGTAATGAGCAAATCATCAAGGCTACAGCCGGTGGTAGTAAAAGCGGTATTGAGCATGACAGAAGTGCTTTCTATTGCGTCACATTCAGACTCAACATATACCTCATAGGTTTCACCTGAAATAAGATCGGGCACGGGCAATGAAGTAGTGGCTTCGTCTACCAAAAAAACCATTGGGTCTTCACCAGCTTGAATAATTTGACAGATGTAGCCAGTTACATCAGCAGCAGCGGCAGGGGGCACCCAGTTGAGTGTGGCCGATACATCTGTAACACCGGTTACAGATATTGATGCCGGGGGTGGGCAGTAGTTGGTTTTCATGGTAGCTTCTACCCATTCACTTTGTGCAAAGCCACAATCGGCACGTACGGCCCATTCATAGGTGATGTTTTCTACAAGGCCTGTAAAGGGTTGGGGGGGTGTTATGCCATTATACACTGATGGCGGAAATGCCGACGCCTCTTCCTGAATTTGAAAGTCATAAACGGCACCCGCATTTTCAGACTCCCAGGTGAAAGTGGCCGTGGTGCTACTGGTCAGGTCATAATCAAGTAGGCGCGGGGGTAAACATTCCAGCGTTTCAAACACATACTCAGCGGTACTTTTGCCCTGTGGAGAATCGTCAGTTAATTCACAATAAGCCTCTATTTCAAGTTTATACCTTGTTTTGGGCTCAAGGGTGTTATATAAAAAGCTATCGCCAGTTACTTCTACCCCGGTATAGGGTTCCTGGCCATCAAATTTTTTGATGTAAACAATGGCCCGGTCATAATCTTCCCAGTTATCAAATGTAAACTCTGCCGTATGGTCAGTAATATCTACCGTATAAAATTCAATGTCAGGGCAGGGGTTTCCGGTAGGGCTGGTGTATTGGGCCATGCTTCTCCATTGAGAGAATTCTCCGGTAAACAGGCACTCTGCACGTACCTGAAAAAGGTAACTGGTATTGCGGTCAAGGCCGGTTACTGTGTAAGAGTTATCTACCGTAGGGAGCAGGTCAATCCAGGTGCCGCCCAGTGCCTCTCTGTACCTTACCTCATATTCTTTGGGGGTTACGGGGTCGGCCTGCCAGAATAGCCCCACGTCATCAGTTACATACAGCACAGAATGTGGTGCCTGCGGCACGGTACAGTCGCACGCCTGAAGCAAATTGGGTGGGGTGGTTGCCAGGTAGCCAGCATTAGCCAGTGTTTCTCTTGGCCCCCCAGGCCCGAAAATAACATGCCCCCTGGCCACCTGGCCCTGCGTAAACATTGAGAGGCAGGCATCATCACTATAGTCCATATAGTTCATATACATATCACCAAAAACATTGGTCGGGTCGCACACACCTGGCCGGTGCGGGTAATCAGAGCAACCAAAATTGGCACTGAGTTGGTGGGGGGTATCATCTACCAGGTCATCACCACATACCTTATCACCCCAGGTATGAAACAGGTTAAAATAATGCCCCAGCTCATGTACCAGGGTCATGCCTGAGCCAACATTTCTTGCCGGGTGGCCAAAGGTTTTGTAGTCTATTACCACGCCATCAAGGTGAGGGCGGCAGCCAGGGAACTCAGCGGTGCCGTAAATGGTATTTTCCAGGTCTGCCACCCAGATGTTGACGTACTCTGCGGGGTTTACAGCATCATGGCCTCCGTGTGAAGCAAATTTGACAAAAACCGGATTAGCAGCAAAAGTAGTACCAGCAGCCACTTCAGTTCTGGTAATGGGTTCGTGCCACGTGCCGTGCTCATCTTGCCAGGGTGTAAGCACAAACTTGAGGTTAAAGTCGCCTATTAAAGGGGCAAAGGGCACGGGTACAGTAACCAGGCTGCCGTTTTGTGCCAGAAAGGCCTGATTGATAATCTCTAACTGCTCTTTAATCATATCATCTGAAACGGTAAAAGCAGCGGGATCATGTACAATATGAAATACGATAGGAATAATGAGCGGATCAGCGGCCTGGGTGCGCATTCTGTCTCTGGCAGCTGGCAGCATTTTTTGGGTAAAGGCCTCCAGCTTTCTTACGCGGCTGGCCAGTTCAGTATTGTCAGACTCAAGTAAGTCAATTAGTGTTGGTGCCCCACAGCGGTGCTGAGCAATGGCTTGACTACTCAATAGAAGACTCACCAACATAGGCATGATTATGGCCTGTAAGTTTTTAGCTTTCATGCGTTTACAGTTTAATGAATTTGTCGTAATACTCCCCCCCGTTGTGTACCAGTTGAATAAAGTACAGCCCTGGGGGCAGCTCAGTGATGTTTGCATTGATTACCGGGCCGTCATGCACCAAATAGGTGGTCATGGGCAAGCCTTGTGAGTCAAACAGGTTTACTTCTATGGGCCCCTGTTGCTGGCCCAAAAATTGAATGGTTACCCTATTATTGGCAGGGTTTGGCGTGACTTGTATGAGTTTCTGTTGCTCTTCTGGCAAAACTCTTAAGGTAGCAGGGTGTGGTGTGGTAAAAACATGGTCAGGGCCGGGCAACAAATCGCCATCACAAATACTGTTTACATGCACCCGGTAGGTAGTGCCTACATCCAGGTTATTGAATACAAAAAACGGTATGGTTGGGTCTTCTCCATGGCGGATAATCTCAGGGTTGCCTGTGGCCAGGTTTACCAAAGTAATTTGCAGTGCCTCTGGCTCGCCAGCACCGTAGGCCCAGCTAGCCGTACCTATGAGGTTGCCAGAAGTAAATTCAAAATCAATACCCAGCTCAGTAACCAGCGGGCAGTCAAGCGTAGTAAAATAAAAATACTGTATGGGGCCCGTCACTCCATTGGGGCAAATTAGCTGTACTTCTACCTCATAGTTGGTATTTCTGGCTAGGGCTGAAAATGTTCTGCCTACCACTACGGCCGGGTCAGCATCCATAAAGGTTTCCTGCCATGCGGCAGTGCCCGTTTCTCTGTATCTGAGGTTCACCTGCGCCCCAGCCTGAATATTGGCATAACTTACGTGGGCAGCGTTGGTGGTGATGTTTTCAATTAAGAGGGCATCTAACGCACACCCCGCCGTGTAAAAAGTATGTTCAAGAAAAGCCGAAGTACCGCCAAAGCCGGCACAGGCAGCCTCTACCTTGGCGATGTATTTTGTGCCCGGCTTTAAATCAGTGAGGTGCGTAATATGTGTAGTAGGCCCTACCGATGCCACGGTTGGATCTTTGCCGTCTTCTCTGATAGAATAGTTAAACCCTGTTACTGCCGCGGCTGCCGGTACTGGCGGTGCCCCCCAGGTTAGCTTAGCCGCATGGTTAGTAATGTCACTTACCGTAAAGGCCGGCGGCGGCGGGCAATAGTTGGTTGACATGTTTGCTGCCACCCAGTCACTATACCCAAAGCCACAATACGACCTGACCGCCCAGGTGTAGTTTGCATTGGCTACCAGGCCGGTTTCCTGATGCCCCGGCAACACACTTGTGGTCACTGAAGGAAAAGCCAACGGGGCCTGGCGCCTGATGCGGAAATCGTACGTGGCAAATGCATTTCGTGAGGTCCAGTTAAATTCTACCCCTGTGGGCGACAGGTTGTCGTAATCTAAATCTTCAGGCGGGTTGCACCCCAGTGTTGTTTCATAGTCTGTCAGTCCGCTGAAGCCAGCCGCCCCTCCATCATTAATCCGGCAAAAGGCTTCAAACTCTAATACATATTCGGTATTGCCCGTAAGGTATTCTAATAATATAAACTGGCTTGTTAACGTAACGCTGGTATAGGGTGCCCCGTGTTGGTTTTTTTTGTAACGCAGCACCACTTGATCGTAATCATCAAAGTTATGTACCAGTAAATCTATGCTGCTGGCCGTAATGTCTATTGTTTCAACATCCAGGTCAGGGCATAGCCCTGCCCCCCCGGTGTAGGCTGCCAGGCTTCGCCAGTCTGACAACAGGCCTGAATTGAGGCATTGGCTCCTTACCTGAAACAGGTACCCTGTAAAACTGTTGAGCCCTGTAACCAGTTTAAAATTGTCTGGGGCTGGCGGCAGGGTGGTCCAGACACCCCCTATGGCTTCGCGGTACCTCACCTCATAGTTTTTGGCATTGTTAGGGTCGGGCAGCCAGTTAATTTGCACCTGGGTATCCCAAATGCCAGCTACATGGGTGCCCATGGGCACAGAGCAGGGGCAATTGGGCAACATAATGGGGTTGGTGGTAGCTAAATAGCCTGAATGGAGCAATGTTTCTCTGGGGCCGCCCGGTGCCAGGGTGGCCATGGCCCTGTCGCGCTGGCCATGCGTAAACATGGCCATCACGGTATCGTCAGTATAGTCCATGTAGTTCATAAACATGTCACCATGGCTGTTTAAGGGGTCGCACCTAAAGGGCCTGTGCGGGTAGCGGGGCTTGCCGGCATTGGCACTGTATTGCTGGGGGGTATCTGCTACCTGGTCATCACCGCAAACTTTATCACCCCAGATATGGTACAGGTTCAGGTAATGGCCTATTTCGTGCACCAGGGTTTTGCCTCTGCCTGTTCTTCTTGTTGGCTGGCCAAAAGTTCGGTAATCAATCACCACGCCATCATAATCAGGCTCGCCCCCAGGAAAAGTGGCATACCCCAATAAGGCCCTGCCTAAGTTGGTTACCCATACATTTAAATATTCAGCGGGGTTCGCCACCTCATGGCCATGCGTTAAGCGTTTCACTTCATCGTCGTCGCTAAATACTACCTTAGTTGTATTCGTTCTGGTAATTGGGGGGTGCCAGCGGCCGTGCTGGTCTTGCCAGGGTGCCAGCACAAACTTGATTTTAAAGTTGGCGCTGTGCGTCAGAAAAACAGGGGGTACCAAACTCAGGTTGGCGTTGGCCCTGAGGTAGGCGTCGTTCAAAATACTAACCTGTTGCTCTATTAAACTGTCCGGAACATTTTGAGCCGGGGTGTTGTGCACCACATGAAAAACAATGGGTATAATGATGGTATCAGCAGCTTGGGTCGTGACAGGGTGCCCATGCTGAAGCATTTTTTTAGTAAAAGCTTCGAGCTTACGAGTGCGTTCTGCCAGGTTGGGGTTACTTGAATTGTACAGTTCAGTTATTGTAGGCGTGCCACACTGCTCTTGTGCATAAGCATTGCTCACCAGCAGCAGCAGCAGCCATAAGCCTGCCTGGATAGCACTAATTGTAATTTTCATGGTATGAGCCTCCTCTCATGGTTTGCTGTAGCTTACCCAGTGCCTACCCCCTTTCCTATCATTAGCTTACAGCATATTACTGGTTTTTATTTACTGTATTATTAGTTAGTATGTATTGTCAGTTAGTGGGTTAGTCTACCTTAATGATTTTCCTGTAATAGTCTTGCCCCTGGTAGATTACCTTCATAAAGTAGATGCCTGGCTGAAGGGCCGATACATCAACAAAGCTGCTGCCCTCAATGCTATGGTCAAGTACCGGCACTCCGTCGGGCGTATAGATTTCAACTGTGCCTTCCAGAATAGGCTTTTCATCAAGGTATAGGTTAATAATGCCGTTGGTTGGGTTAGGCATCACAACCAGGGGGTTGGTATCTGGCAGGCCAATGCGCAGGGTAGATGGGTGCGGCACTATAAAGGTTTGCTGTGGGCCAGGGTACACCACCCCTTCACAAATGCTGTTAACTTTTACCCGGTAGTTGTTGCCTACGCTCAGGTTGGTAAAGGTGAAGAAGTCAAGAATGGGGTCATGGTTATTGAATATTACCTCTGGCTGGCCGGTTGTGAGGTTATCAAGCAGCACCTGCAAAGCTTCAGGCTGGCCGGCATCATACGCCCAATAGGCAGTTGTAATCAGGTTGGGGCCGTTTAACTCAAAATCCATAGTTAAATCTGTTACGGCAGGGCAACCCAGGGTGGTAAAGAAGAAGCTTTGCAATGGGCCTGTTATTGTGCTGGCACAGGTAAGCTGCACCTGAACTTCATAATTGGTGCTTACGCTTAGCCCTCCAATGACCCGGTTCAACACAATTTCAGGGTTGCTATCAGTAAAGGTGTTTATCCAGGGGCCACCACTGGCCGGGCGGTACCTGAGCATAATTTGTGACCCTGCGGGCAGGGCACTATACATTACTTGAGCAGTGGTGGTGGTAATGTCAACAATAGGCAGTGCTGTTACCTCGCAACCCGTGGTAGTAAAGGTGTATGAATGGGCTGTAGAGTTACCGCCTAAAACCTC
>CAZXTW010000239.1:0-8455 GCA_964643525.1 uncultured Roseivirgaceae bacterium | reverse complement strand
ATTGAGGCAAGACAATGCGGATATCAGGCTTACTGAAAAAGGGTATGGTATAGGACTTGCCAGCGAAGATCGTTACCGACAAACACAAATAAAGATTGAAAAGACAGAATTGTTGATTGACGAACTTAAACAGAGTAAGGTTACACCAGAACAGTGCAATACTTATTTAGAATCAAAAAATACTGCCCCAATTAAAGAGAAGGTACCTTTAATGAATTTATTAAAAAGGCCTGAACTGGGTATTCAAGATATAATAAATATGGGCACAGAAACGCTTGATAAATGGCTAACAGGTAATCAGGATGTATTTGACCAGGCAGAAGTACTGGTTAAATATGATAATTACATCAAGAAAGAAAAAGAATTAGCCAACAAGATTAATGCATTAGAGAATTACATTATACAAGATACAATCAATTATGAGCATATTAAGGCCCTATCAGCTGAAGGGAGAGAAAAGCTATCAAAGGAGAAACCTAAAACTATAGGACAGGCCACCAGAATAAGCGGTGTTTCGCCTTCAGATATATCAATTTTAACCGTTTACTTAGGTAAATAAATGAGCTATCAGAAAGTAGACTGCTGCCCTATTTGCAACAGCAGTAATTTTAGTAACTATTTAATTTGCGAAGACTATACTGTAAGCAGGGAGTCATTTGCATTGGTAAAATGTAATGATTGCTCATTTTGTTTTACCAACCCCAGACCAGACCCTGAGCATATAGGGCAATATTACAAATCAGAAGATTATATATCACACACGAATAAGAATAACAGCCTGATTAACATTGTCTATAAACTAGTAAGGCTATATACCCTTAAAAAAAAGGTAAAACTCATTAATAAATACAGTAGTACCAAAGGCGCTATGCTTGATTATGGCTGCGGTACAGGTAATTTTTTGGAAGCATGCCAAAAAAACGGTTGGCAAATTAATGGTATTGAACCAGATGATGATGCACGGGCAATAGCACAATCAATACTGGGCACTACAATACATAATAATATAGAACAGCTGCAAAACCAAAAATACCAGGTAATTACACTATGGCATGTGCTAGAACATATACATGATTTAAATAACACATTTCAGACCCTAATCAAAAAATTAGATAAAGATGGTGTAATAATTGTAGCTGTACCTAATTATGAATCTTACGATGCTACCCATTACGAGTCACAATGGGCTGGATACGACGTACCCAGACATTTGTATCATTTTACACAGAGTACTATCAAGTCATTATTTAAAAAGTACAAACTAAAACAGCTTGTAACGATACCTATGGTATTTGATGCTTACTATGTTTCAATGCTAAGCGAAAAATATAAAACTGGTAAATCAAACCTAATCAGTGCATTTAAAACAGGGTATCAATCAAATAAAGCAGCAAAAGCAAACAACAATAATTATTCAAGCCTTATTTACATAGCCAAGAAATGAAGTTTACTATATCATACATCTGCCTCATTATACTATCATTATTTCTGTATAGATGTGCTAATGTAACGCAACCAACAGGTGGGCCTAAAGACACCATACCACCCAGTATGATTGAAACGTTGCCTGTATCACAATCATTAAACTTTAAAGAAGATAAAATACTGCTGGTTTTTGATGAGTACATTAAAGTACAGAACCTGAAGACGGGCTTAATCATTACCCCAACGTTTGACGATTATGATTATAAAATCAATAAAAACACGTTAACCATTAATTTAAACGAACCATTACTAGAGAATACTACATACACACTGAACTTCACTGATGCCATAGAAGATATAACAGAAAGCAATGCTGCACTGGGTACAATATTGTCATTCAGTACAGGCCCATATATTGATTCGGTAGGCTTACAAGGCAATGTTTTTTCATTAATGAAAAAAGAACCAAAAGAAAAAGCCATTGTGGCCTTGTATGACGCCACAGATACACTGAATGTATTTGATGACAAACCCCTTTATTTTACAATAACTGACACTGAAGGAAACTTCAGATTTCAGAACCTGAAAAACATTAAATACAAAATATATGCCTTTTTAGATGGCAACAATAACCTGACACTACAGACCAGCTCTGAACCCTACGGATTTTTAGCGAAACAGATAAGCAGTAATGATGATACCATCAACCTGGAACTGCCCATACAATTTAGAGATGTAACAGAATTGGAAATCAGGAGAATGAGAAAAACAGGCAGATACTTTCAAATAGCTGCCAATAAACCTTTAAGAGGCTATAGTGTAAGGCCCAAACAAAAAGGATACAGATTAAGGTATTCTATAGATAAGGAAGCAAAAAACATTACTGTATTTAAACCCAATAATTTAGACTATGCAGACAGCCTTGAGGTTGATATAGTACTAGGCGACTCACTTGGTACCAGAATTGATACCACTACCTATATTGCATTTGGTGAAAGTAAACGAAAACCATCTGAACTGAAGATCACTAAGGAAAACATTACTTATGACCAGAAGCAAAAAGTGGTAGCAACTGAAATTAAATTTTCTAAACCCTTAAGAAGGGCTGTACATGATAGCATAACCATACAAATAGATACTTTAAAAACAATTGGCGTACCACCAAGTGCACTAAAGTTTAATGGCCAAAAAACCATTTTAACCATCAACTTCCCTATATCATTAAAAGATTCAATACCTACACCCGTTGATACTACTACTAATAAAGAACCTGGTACCAATGTACCACAATTATCTGGCAGACTTGAAGGCAATACTGTAAGCACATCTAACATTGCGCTGGTATTTGGCAAATCAGCATTTCTAGGTATTGAAAACGACACGAGTAAGGCATTTAAAATACCTATTACTATACCCGATGCCAATGCAACCGGTATTGTTAAGGGTAAGGTAAAAACAGACTATCAATCATATATTATACAGTTGCTAAACCAACAGTATGAGGTTGTAAAAGAAGTTAAAGATGCGGAAGAGTATCAGTTTGACTATTTACCACCAGGCACATACACCATACGTGTATTAATAGATGACAACAACAATGGGTTTTGGATACAAGGCAATATATTGAAAAACAGAGAACCAGAATCAGTATACATAAGCCCTACTGATATTATCATTAAAAGCAACTGGGAGTTAGAAAACGACCTGATTGAATTTTAATGTGAACCACATTGTGTATAACAATGTATTAACGTGTGCATAACTTTAAGTAATATGTTATAGTTGCTCTTAACACCTACATAACACACGGTTAACCACATATGTACATAACAAGCCAACGTAACAAACACTGAAATCCACATGATTCAAATAATCAACAATCCACACAAAGCCTGAATAGTTATCCCAAATATTGATAAGGATTTATAAATCACTGCTTATCAATACTTTAAATAAATAAACAATGTGGATAACCTGTGAAGTATGCTTAGCTTTTAAACAAATAGAGGTCAATAGGCAGAATTGTTAAAAGTTATTAACATATCCACTGTATGATAATAGTAATAGAATAAGATTTAAAAAAATATTGTTGATATTACCAGACTGTTGATAAGATGGATAAAATGAAAAAAGTAGCCCTGCTTGTACTAATTCAGTTCGGATTGGTGCTTGCATTAACAGCTCAAGATAATAATGATATCAGGCTGGCCAACGAATATTACCTAAAAGGCGAAGTGAACAAGGCCCTGGAGCTGTACAGCGAGTTGGCCAAGAACCCGCGCAACATTACACTTATCCACAATAACTACTTTAGTTTGTTGGTTAAAAATGAATCGTACCAGCAGGCTACCAAATACATCAACAAACTGGTAAAGCGCTACCCTGACAATCAGTTTTATCAGGTAGACAAAGGCATACTGCTACTGGCCAAGGCCGACAGTGCCGGCGCCAATAAACAGTTTGATAAACTTATTGCTTCACTGGCTACTGACCAGTACGGTTTAAAAAGCATAGCCCAGTATTTTGTAATTCAGCAATTACCAGAATACGCCATTAAGGCTTTTAAAGAGGGGCGAAAGGCGTTTGGCAGCCCCACGCTTTTTGCCATGGAAATTGCCAATGTATACCAGGTGCTGGATAAGAAGGACCAAATGCTTGAAGAGTACCTCAATTTTGTTGAAACCAACCCCAGAAACCTCAATTACATTAAAAACATATTACAGACACTGCTTACCGATGATGAAGACCTTGATAACCTTGAAGCAGTTTTGTACAGGCGCATACAAGAGCAGCCAGACAACAATATTTACAGTGAATTGATTATATGGGTAAACTTGCAGCGCAAAAACTTTAAGGGTGCATTTTACCAGGCCAGGGCATTAGATAAGCGTGAAAAGACTGATGGCAACCGGGTATTTGAAATTGGTATTATTGCCTTACAGAATAATGCGTATGACAATGCAGTTGAGATATTTAACTACCTGATTAAAGAATACCCACAGGGTGTGCATTACATGTCGGCCAAGCGGTATACCATACAGGCACGTGAGCAGAAAATTAAGAATATTTTTCCTGTTGATACTTCTGAGATTAGAACGCTTACGCTTGACTACCAGGATTTGATTGATGAGATTGGCATTAACCACTACTCCCTAGAAGCACTTCGCAACAAGGCATTGCTGCACGCCTTTTATCTTGATGAGAAAGAGGTGGCCGTAAACCACTTATCAACATTAATAGACAACAGTCGCTCTGACCGCCGTTTAAAATCACAGGCTAAGCTTGACCTGGGTGATATATACATCTTAACCGGTGAGCCATGGGAATCAACCCTGCTTTACACTCAGGTAGAAAAAACAAATAAGGAGTCGCCCATGGGCTATATGGCTAAATTAAAAAATGCCAAGCTTCATTATTATAAGGGTGATTTTTCGTTGGCACAGTCGCACCTGGATATTCTAAAAGAAGCTACTGACCGGGAGATTTCAAACGACGCCATTTCATTAAGCCTGTTAATCAAGAACAATACTATTTTAGATACTACCGATCAGGCCATGCAGAGTTATGCTTTTATTGAGTTGCTTTTGTTTCAGAACAAGAAAAATGAGGCTAAAGCTGCCCTGCACACCATGCTTGAAAAGTACAAAGGCCATAGCCTGACTGACGAGATTTATTGGTTGCTGGCCACCCTGCATAAAGAAGTTGGCAGTTTTCAAGAGGCCATTGACAGGTTGCAGGCTATTGTTGATGAATACCCAACTGATATTTTAAGTGATGATGCCTACTATACTATAGGCACCATATACGAAAATTACCTTGACGATAAAGACAAGGCCATGGAAGTATACCAAAACCTGTTGGTGCAGTACCCTGGCAGTGTGTTTACCAGCGAAGCCAGAAAACGCTTCAGGTCATTAAGGGGAGACCAGCTAAACTAGGGCCCTATACCATATCAACCCGAATAGGCGTTTCAGTTACGGTACCGTTTACCTTTTCATAATGGCTAATGGTTTCAACGGCTCTAGATGTATATGCGCCCGCAATCTGGTTGTTGACAAAATGCAGGCCCACGAAGTTATCAACACCATAGCCTGCTGTTAATAACCCTTGTTGAATATGGTCAACAAATACGGCCTTGCGGCCGGGGCCTTCAAAATGCGAGCACCAGCTGCTGTTAATCAAACCCAGGCAGTCTGCTTCTTTGCTTACTGTGCCAGGTACACTATCAGTAATACCCTCCTTAAACCAACACACCGCACCGGCGCTAACGCCAGCCATCACTACGCCGGCTTCGTAAGCTTTTTTCAGTACCTTATCCAGCCCCCAGCTTTTCCACAATACCAACATATTTCTGGTATGCCCTCCCGTAACGTATACAATATCCTGCTCCATAATAAACTGCTCAAGGTCATTGGTTTTTGGGCTAAACAGGCTTAAGTGGGTAGGCACACAATTCAATTGGTCAAACACCGAATAGAATAAATCAACATAGTTTTTGTGGTCTCCGCTGGCTGTTGGCAACAGGCAAACCCTTGGCAGGCTTTTCTTGGCCAGGCTTAAAATAAAATGGTCAAAGGCCAGGTTCTCTGGTTCCATAGAGAAACCCCCGCCACCCATGGCAAAAATCTGTTTCATACAATTCAGGTTCTACTACTCATACACAATGCCGGTAGCTGTTAATGGCATATCTTTTTAATCTCTTCTTCTTCAATGGCAAGGCCCAGCTTAACAGCCTGAATAATATCCATACAGGCTTTTCTTTTCTTTTTTAGCTTATGCAACGCCAGTGCACGCAGGTAATACATTTCTGGTTCTTCCTGGCCGCTTAATGAAATGGCCTGGTCATAATCTTCAATGGCCTTTTGGTAGGCCTTTAAACTGTAATACACCTTGCCCCGGTTAATATGCGGCACAACATAGTAGGGGTTAATACTAATTGACCGCGTAAAGAACTTAATGGCGGCTTCATTATCGCCACTTAAATTTTTAACTATGCCCAGGTATTTATTCACTTTGTGGTCTTCTTTAAACCGGTTAATGTAAGCCTGCATAATGGCTTCGGCCTTGTTTAGCTGGTTGTTGGTAATGGCCAGTTGCACATATTGAAAATAGGCCATCTGATAGCCGCTGTCTAAGTACAGTGTTTGTTGGCAGTCGGCAAAAGCACCCAGTGAATCGCCAATGGTTTGTCGCACCAGGCTTCTATTATAAAACAACTCAGCGTCAGTGGCGTCGTAAGCAATGGCGCTGGTTAAATCAAGCATGGCGCCGTAGTGGTCGTTCAAGGCAGATTTGGTTAGGCCGCGGTACTTAAAAGCAATAACCGAGGTGCTGTCAAGCCTGATCATTTCACTGAAGTTATTAATGGCCACGCCCAGTTGGTTTTGTTCATAATGTAGCAGGCCCAGCTTTTTGTAGGCATCAAAAATATCGGCGTCGTGGCTAATGGCCAGCTGGTAATCGGCCAGCGCTTCGCTATAAAGTTGCAGATACTCTTTGGCCAGGGCTCTGAAAAACAGCAGGCGGCCATCGGCAAATCTGTTGTGGGCGTCGTTAACCTTGGCCAGGCAAGTGCGGTAGTTGCCAACCATAAACTCAATCAGGGCAGCTTCAACCCAGGTAGCGCAACCGGTGGGCAGGTTGTCTTTAATCTTATCATAGTACAATACAGCAAACTGCCAGTCTACCTGTTCAGTAATGGTGGTGCGCCGCCCGTTAAAGCGGTTGCTGTTTACTGGTTTTAGTCGTATTGCCCTGGTTAAATCAACAATGGCCTCATGGGTATTGCGCAGCTCAACATTCATGAAGCCATGCAACGTATAATACAAGGCATCATTAGGGCTGGCTTCAATTAACTTGTCCCACACCCGTAGGGCTTGCTTCCACTGGTTCTGGCTAATATGGATCAGGCCCTGTAGCAGGTAGGCTTCAGCAATGGGGCCGTTCTGGTCAATAATGCTTTGCAGGTTTTGCTGGGCAACAGCATAATTGCCATCATAAATATTAATTGAGGCCAGCTGCAGGTAGGCTTCGGTAAAGCTTGAATCTAACTGAAGTACCTTACTGTAATACGTTTTAGCTTCCTGAATATTTTTATCATGAAAGGCCAGGTTGCCCATATTCAGGTAGGGGTAAGGGTACTCTGGCGAATAGCGAATGGCCTTTTGAAATGAATACTGCGCTTTGTCTATGGCTTCATCTTGCAGGTAAATCCAGCCCAGGTTATTATGTGCTTCTGAAAATACCGGGTACAACTCAATGGCCCGCTCAAAATCAGCCTGCGCCTCGTCAATCTTATTCAATGCCAGGTGGCATACCCCACGAAAATAATAAGAATAAGTAGAAAAGGGCTGTAGCTGTATAGCTTCATCAAAAAACGGAATGGCCTGAGTATAGTTGTGTTCATCGAGTTGGGCCAGCCCGCTGTAAAATGATGCTTCGCTGTAATCGGGGTTTAACTCTTCAAAGTGGCCCCTGTCAAAGCAGGGTACTTGTTTGCTCAGGCGTTTCTCGTCAAGCAGGTTCAATTCTAAATACTTATTCAGGTCTTTCTGGGCAAGGCAGGGCGGCGGCGCCCCACTGGCCACGACAAACAAGACAAAAAAGCTGAGGTATTTCAACATGACAGTTATTCAACCAGAAACGCTATCCTAAATATAGCTAAAAATACATGGCTTAATAACAAAGGCGCTGCCTGTAGCAGTACAAGCAACGCCTGGCGTATGGGTGTTGGGGGTAAATGGCGCTTCGGGGCTAAGCCATGGGCAGGCTTATTGCGGCAGGCCCAGTGCCTGTCGGTAGCGGGCATCGGCCACACCGTTTTTACTCCAGTAGTCAAGCAGCAATGATTTATTTTTGGTAGCCCTGGTTACCAGTGTGCGGGCGTTGCTGCCAAAGCCGCTGGTCATTTCTTCTTCCCAGCCTTCAATTTCATGCGGAAACGCCCGGTTGAAGTGTATGGCCAACGTGTGGTTGGGGTAGCGCATGGTGTAGGTGCGTAAGGCACTGTTGGTGGCATGATCTTTTAGTG